>CAJUGZ010000121.1 GCA_910585855.1 uncultured Lachnospiraceae bacterium
CAAAGAAAAGGCAGAAGTTTTAGAACTTCTTGCTTTTTGGAAACCGGAACAGCAGGCTGCCCACCGTTTTCGAATCTGGCGTCCTCATCACAACATCAAATCTCATCCCCTTTCTACTCCTGCACATACTCCCGAACAATAGGCGCAATCTGCGACAGCATATTATCAATATCTTCAAACATAGCACTTTTTGTCGTTCCAAGCCGACTAGCCTTTTGAATATGCTCCATCACTTCCCGATACTGTCCTTTTGTACGATCAAAAAATCCACAGAGCCCATCCAATGCCTCCCTAGATTCCTCAATTACCCCGGAAATCTCCGTCTGAACCGCCGTAGCCCCATCCGCAGCCTGTGAAATTCGATCAAACATTTCATAGGTTTCCTCAACTTTATCAATACTCTCCCCAAGAGCTTCCTGAGAAGTATGAATACTGCAATTTAAGTTATCCGTCCCCTGCTCCATGTCCCCAATACTTGCATCCACTGCCGCTACCAAATTTTTAATTTCCTCCGCCAGTTCCCGCACTTCCATTGCTACCACAGCAAATCCCTTTCCTTGCTCTCCAGCACGTGCCGCCTCTATCGTAGCATTTAATGCCAAAATATTGGTCTGATCGGCAATCGTTACAATTCGATTGGTACAGCTTTTAATCTTTTTTACTGCAAGCTGCAAATCTGCAAATGTCTGCTCCATCTCCTGAAACCGTGTCTTTACCTGCAAAGAGCTGTTCTTTAATTCTTCTACTTCTCCCTGTGCCTGTACCACCGACTGATCGATTTCCCCTTTTACCGCAGCAAATTCCCCGGATACCTGATCAATATTTGAAAAATTCTGCCCAAAATCCTGCAGTTTTTCCTGAAAATGTTCTGCTTCCTCCAACACACTGCCAAACGAACTATGCACCATCCCCAGTTCATATAAAGAACTGGTTTCCTTTTGTGTCAATTCTTTATGATACTCTTTTAAACTGCCTGTTACATATAATACCGGATATAATTGTTTCTTTCTCTGTTGTTTTTCTTTTGTTTTCCATCTGGATCTTTTTTGTATCAACATTTCTCTTCTCCCTTTATTCAAATACTACACAAGTCATGGACTGGTTGACAAACCGATTATTGTAATGTTCTCCATATCCAACAAAACCTGCATGATTTCCCAATGCTGTCATCTCATGCAAATACTCCTGCATATAGTGGTTTTCCTGAAACAGTCGATACCGAAATAGACAATTTACCGAAAATACAGCAGAAATTCGTGGAAAATCCCTGCGGATCATCCGAATCGTTTCTTTTACAACCGCTTTATAATCTCCTAATTCCAATAAAATCAATACATCTGAATCATTGACCTGACGATAACAAGTCAATGCATATCCACTGACATCCTTAATTGATATAATACAGACATCTTCTCCATTCAGCTTTCCAAGCGGATTTTTAAAAGTCTGCGTTAAAATCTCTTTTTCTGTTACATGTAAAATTTCCTGATATACCTGTTTCGCAGATCTTCCATTTAATTCTCCAAGCAAATAGTTAGCTTTATCTGTTCTGGATGCAATAAACCGATACTCTCCCATTGGGCGATAGATATTTTCTTTATAGACCTTTACTCTGCCGGATTGATTTCGCACCAGCGCATAGGCAACGGCATCCTGATAAATCTTTCCGTTTGCCGACACCTTTCCTGCATCTCCTGTTCCTCCTACCAATGATATATTCCTTCGCTTTAGTACACTATAAATCGTAGTTAATACACAAGCATCATTTCCAGAACAAAAATCAATGCATACCGTATCCTGCTGTGAACCATTTACAGTTATTACATCCTGTTCTAAGCGTTCAATATATTTTACCGGCATAGTAGATACACATTCCAATACATTTGCCGCTGCACTAACCCCGCCGAAAAATGCAACAATACCAACTCCTTTTTCTGCTACCTTTGTATCATAGCACATTCCAATACATCCAATACTTGGCACACGGGGATAAAGTTCTTCCAATTTTTTTACATGCGCCTCAAACTGATCTTTATTTGACAGCAGCAAAATCAACTGTGGATTGCTTAGTCCTTTTACTGCTTCTTTTAAATCCCCACTCTGACTCATTCCAAAAAACTGTTTCACTATGCAGTTCCTCTCTTCCGTTTCGATTTTTTACTTTAATTATCTCAATACAATCGGGCGTTTTTCTTCTGAAGACGCTTCAAAAAACAATACATTTCCAAATCCGTTGCAATCTCCTACCCGAAACAAATCCGCACTTTCTAACACATCCAAATGGCTGATCGAAACAATATACCGCTTCTCTCCCATTGTAATCTCCAATGCCTCTACCTGCTGATCATTCATCGTTCCCTTTTTAAAAGACTCCGGCACCAACTTTCGTATTTCAATTCCCGGTGCTGGTCCTTTTTCATAACAGTGAAGAACCGACAGCAAAGAACGAAAAGCACCGCCCTCTTTTTTTACAGATACTGCATCTGTCATAACACCTCCTCCTGCATCCAGCCCGCCTTGTATCATACTGATTGAACCATCAGAAGACATATCTCCTGACATATAATGCATATCCATACAAATTTTTTCTCCTTCATAATGAATATGATTTCCAGAAATCAATACGGCATTACTTTTAGAAAATTGAAAAATCTGTTCATACATATGAATCCCAACCGGATAAAATTCATCCATTAAAATAAATAATCTTGAACCAATCGCAATAATCTTACGTTTTGCTAATACCCCTTCTTTTTGATTCATATAAGCCGTACAGTTTAACTGCATAAAAGCACAGTTCTCCTTTAATGCATATGGCTGTTTTTCTCTTCTGCTTGTATCCTCTTTATCCATATACTGCCTATCTATTCGAATTCCACTTCGCAAAAAAATAGGCTCTCCACTAATCGTAAGTTCCACGCACAAGTGATCTCTGTGATCATATAAAAATGATTGATTCTTAAAATGTAAACTATCCTCCGGTGTCCCCTCCGCTCTCAACATAAACTCTTCGTTTTCTTGCATCTCTTCTAGTGTAATTGTTCTCGCAGGCATACAGCTTCCTCCATATTTTTCCTATTTCTGGTTACTAACAGATCCCGTTTCTCAAGATCCAATTTTTGATAATCACTTGCATCTTATCATAAATTCAACTATACTGGAATAGGTAAATTGTCGAAAACGAGATTTTTTCTTTTTCTTTTTTCATTTTCTCTCGACAAAACCATACTTTCTGTAATTTTACAGGAAAAATTTGGATATTTATAGTTTATTTTTACTTTACAGACAAATTCCGAACAGGAGGTTTATTTATGGAACAACGAGCAAACCGCCTCTTTTTAGTAATTCCTTGTTATAATGAAGAAGCGGTTCTAAAAGAAACAGCACAACAGCTTTTAAAAAAATATCAGGCGTTACAGCACAACGGTACGATATCCCCCGACAGCAAAATCTGTTTTGTCAATGATGGTTCAAAAGATCAAACTTGGGAAATAATCCGCTCTCTTCATCTGGAAAATTCTACCTATACTGGTCTTTCTCTTACCCGAAATCGGGGGCATCAAAACGCTTTGCTTGCCGGGCTTCTTACTGTAATGGATCAGGCAGATATTGTCATTTCTATGGATGCTGACTTACAGGATGATATTCAGACAATAGACACTATGCTTGCCGCTTATCAGGAGGGCAATGAAATTGTTTACGGTGTTCGCTCCAGCAGACGAACAGATACCTTTTTTAAACGTTTCTCAGCCGAAAGTTTTTATCGTCTTTTACAGCTTATGGGAGTAGAAATTATCTATAACCATGCCGATTTTCGGCTTATGAGCAAAAAAGCATTAAAAGGTCTTTCTCAATTTGAAGAAACTAATCTTTTTCTCCGGGGAATGATCCCTTTAATTGGATATAAAAGCACTTCTGTTGCTTATGAACGGCATGAACGATTCGCCGGGAAATCCAAATATCCCCTTGCCAAGATGATTTCCTTTGCTTTTGATGGAATTACCTCTCTTAGTATTCGCCCTATTCGCATGATTTCCAATCTTGGTATTATTATTTCGATTATCAGCCTTTTATTTCTTGTCTGGAGTATCTTTACTCACTACTTTGGCTATACTGTAGACGGATGGACTTCACTTCTTGCCTCTATCTGGCTGGTTGGAGGGTTAGAGATGCTGTCGCTTGGCGTAATCGGAGAATATATAGGAAAAATATATAACGAAACCAAACGCCGCCCCCGCTATATTATTGAAGAATATTTAGACTAAAAAAAGGGGGGACGCTGGAATCGGAAGGGAGGTCTATTCCGATTCCAGCTAGTTCTTCCAGCTTCAAAATTATATTATTACAAAAATTTATCATAATCGCTGCTGATGAAATAACGGCAGAAACCATATTTTGTTATCCTATTTTACAGGTTAAAATTAATATTCTATCATATTTCTATTATATCTAAGAAATAAAACAACTCTTAGAAAAATTGAATAAAATTCATTTTTTGTTTCGGTGTCAAGAAACAGCCAGATTCGAAAACAGTGGGCAGCCTGCAGTGACTTTGGAAAAAAGTTAGAAGTTCTTGGACTTCTGTTCGAAAACCTAAGATTTTTTTCACATCCTGCTTCCATGCAGGGTGTGAAAAAAAAGGAGCGTGTTTAGCCCGTATGGAGAGAAGGATGTATCTTATAGCTGGTAAAATCGTTTTGTATGTCAGTTACGTTTCGGTTATGTTACGGGCGAATTGCGCTCCGGTCTGTCTGGTTGGATGCATGGAAATTCAGAAGTCTTAGAACTTCTTACTTTTTGGAAGCTGGAACAGCAGGCTGCCCACTGTTTTCAAATCTGGCGTCCCCATCATTTAAAATTTCAAAAAACTCATTAAAGATTTGTAATTTTATTTTTTCTGTTTTTTCTTGTAAAAATACCATGGATCGACTTGAAGATAAGCACAAATTTCACAAAATTCTCCTGCCTTTAATTCATATGTACTATCTATTAATTTTTCTTTTTCTATATTTAATTCTCTCGCAATCTGATTGATTTCTATATTTTGCTGTTTTAAATAAATCAGCAATTCATCTTTAACTCCCATATACAATCCCCTTTATCTTATTTTCTCTTTATACAAGAATTTTTATAATTATTTCTTATTTTATTCTTGTTTAAAAAGAATGTCAAATAAATTTTATTTTCTTCTTTATTTTCTTTATTGACAAGCAGTTTTCCATATTATAAGATACGAAAAGAGGTGAATTACATGAAAAATCCAAACTTTTCTCGTGTACTAAAATACTACAGGAAATTGAATAACTTATCTGTTCCTGATGTTTCTGATCTCTTCCGAGAAAGAGGATCAGAAATTGCAGTTAAGACAATTTATGGCTGGGAAAGCGGTCAGTCACAGCCAAGTGCAGACTCTCTAATGTTTTTATGTGAACTTTATCATATCGAAAATATTTTAGAAACTTTTGGATACCAGAAAACAGAAAGTGAATCCCTTTTTCTTTCGCCTGTAGAAAAATCAATTATAAAAGGACTGCGGGAACATCCTGAATATCAGGAAGTTATTCTAAAACTTCTAGACTTAAAACAAAACTAACAAAAGACACCAAACTAGGCTCTTTCTCAGCTTTCCATCTCTATTTTATATTTTAGTAATACTTTCATTTTTAACATTCTATATCATTAAAAAAAATCAAATAAACCTAAAAAAAGCTGAAAAAGAACCTAGGATAAGACCATTTTATTTTATTCTATATTTATTTAAACTAAACCCTGTAATTTTAATATTTCTTCCTTTTTTGTCTGCGGCAAAACATGTGTATAAATATCCATTGTCATCTTAATACTGCTATGCCCTAATAACTCCTGCACTACCTTTGGCGGCATCCCGTTTTCCAATGCCCTTGTCGCAAATGTATGGCGCAGTGTATGCGGTGTAATTCGTTCTACTTCTAAACGCCCTTTTAGCATCTCCTTCCCTTTCTTTTTTGTAATCTGCATCTCTGTCCAGCCATTCATCATCGCTACAATACGATCCAAATCATATGCAATCGTTCTTTTCCTTACGGGTTCTCCCGGCTTTAATGGATCGGTAAAAACCAAATGATCCAAACCGGGCTTTTTCTTCCATTTCTCTCCAGCTTTTATCTTATCTTCTGCCTGTTTTCTCTTTCGCTTTTTCAACATTTTTACAATATCTGGAAGCAGAGGTATGGTACGAAAACTAGAAATCGACTTTGGTGTATCAATATAAAAACCAGTATCTTTAAAGTATTTCATATTTCCGTTTACGGTTAAAGTTTCCAATTCGAAATTAATGTCTTTCCACTTAAGTGCCATCAATTCTCCAATTCTTAAACCTGTAGAAAGAGCTAGACGATAGAGATCGTTATAGTCACTTTCTTCTGCATAAATTAAAAATGCTTTCTGTTCTTCACGACTTAATACCCGCTTCATTTTTCTTTTTTTCTCTTTTGGAAAAACTACAAATGTAACCGGATTCTTTATAATAATATCATTTTTCATTAATTGATTAAACATTCCTGATAAAACTCCTCTTGAAACACGAAGTGTGCTGATGGAATATCCTTTTCTAACCAAATCATTATATAATTTCTGCAAATGTTCTACACGAATCTCTCTTACATACATATTTCCGATATATGGACGAATATAACAATTATAATTTCTTCTATAGTTCTCTAATGTTCCCTTTTTAACCATTAATTCCTTATACTCTTTTATCCATACTTCAAACCAATCATTTAAACGAATTTTTTCCGGTTTACAATAAATTCCATGCTCCATTTCATACTGGATATCACGCAGTCTTTTTGTAATTTTTTCTAAATCCATATCATAAAGATAGTGACGAACTCCCATATAATAATAAGTAGCCTGATAACGACCATCTGCTCGTTTTGTAATGCCCTTTGGTAAATTTTTTACAGATTTTGTTTGAATTTCATTAAAGGATTCTTCTATTTTTATTCCTTTTTCTTCCTTTTTCTCCTCTATTATTTCAGTAGCTTTTTCCTTTCCTACTGCTTCCTTTTCTTCTTTATTCTTTTCTTCTGTTCTATTTTCATCTTCTAAAAGATTCTCTGTTGTTCCCTTTTCTATCTCTTCTTTATCTGCTACCTGTTTTTCTGTTTCTTTCACCCCTTCTGCTGTCATCCCATTTTCATTTTTATTCTTTTCTTCCAAAATTTTACATTCCACTTCTTTCTTCTCCTTTCATTTTTCCTTTGTTTTTCTTACCCTTTTCTTCTCTGATCCCCCTTTTTAATTAAATAGGATTTGTCGCTTGTAGTATAGTTATACCAAAAAATTCAATAAATGCCTAAAGAAATTTTTATTTATGTATAAAAAATCTTTTTTATCCTATTTTCAATATTTTCTATTATACATCTTTCACTTGATTTGGAACAAAATTAATTTTTTCCAATTATGTAAAATTATTCTAGAAAAAACAATACCTTCCTAAAAATCTGTTATGTTAAATTAAAACAAAAAAAGACATAAACTATCATAAATTTTCCTAAGATAAAATCTAAAAATAAATTTAAATTTTTTAAATTTTTCCACTTTATTTTTTTACTATTTTCCTCAAAAATTTCTCCAAATTTATACATTTTATACCATAAAAAAACTTCTTTTAATAAGAATTATTATTTATTAATTCTTATCAAAAGAAGTACCCTTTTTCTCTCCTAAAAAGACTTTTTTTATCCCTTTTTTTATATTTTATCCCATAAAAATCGTTCTTATCTATCTTACTTTATTTCAAAATTATTCGATAAAATAGCGGCTGTTCTATAAATTTTTAACCTTTTATAACAATATATAATTACAGCCCTATGTTGTATTGAATTTTCTTAAGTAGTGTTTCTAACTTTGTATCTATACTCCTCCATCTTATTCCAGATATTGGGTATAGATAAAGCCCACAAAACTTTATAAATATTGGATTTTTTAGTATTTTAATAACCATAAAAGTTTTAACAAAAAAATACAAATATACGAAATTATTTACATTATCTTTTTATTTACTACTATTTTTTAACTATTTTAAATAAATTTTATTAAAATTTTCTATTCAAATAAGATCAAAATTTATATAGCTTATATCAAGAATTTTTTTCTTTCTTAATTTCTATCATAATTTTCCATATCGTATCAATATCATCTTCTGATTCATCTGCAATAACTTCCACTATCTTCCCCTTTTCTAATTTTTTTCTTACTTGTTTTTTCAATTTTTCTTTTTCACCTTCTTCCCTTCCCTCTTCCCTTTCTTGAAATCAAATAATCTCTTCATAACTTAATTGTTCTACTGCCATATCAATTACCCTCTGATTTATAAAATAAATAGTTAATTTCATTTTCGGTAGACTGTTGTTCAAAGAAATAATAAAACGCCTGATTGACCAAAAACAATAAATCATTCTTTCGATTTCCAATTAAAACAGGATTTCGTGTCATCACCTGAATGGGTTCTTCCACTTTTATAGATTCCCCTACATAACAAAGCAGTTCTTTGATTGCTTCTTCGTTCTCAAAAATCTTTCGAAAGAAACTGTCTGCAAACTTCTGATTGACATGATTGCTGCTGGCAGCTAATTATTCTTTTGTGGATGAATTCAAAATACATTCTCCTTTCTTCCCTGAAAAGCAATTCTCTTTTTTATTATTTTAGCATAAGGACAATTCTTCTTCAATGAAAGATTTTTTGATTTTTTCTTCTTCTCTTCTCACTCTTTTATAAAAATACAATTTTTATAGAAAAATAATAAAAATTATCAGAAAAAATAAGAGCAATTTCCCTTCCAATTTTGTTATCCTAATTATAAAAAAAATACAAAGGAACTGAAAAAATTCGTTCCCTTACATCCGAAATTACATCCTTCTCTTCTGTCAAAAAAATCCCTTTTTCCAGTAATTTAGCGGATTCAATACACCCGCCTAATTATACACATGTATTGCAAAATTTGTTTCAGATTATACAAAAAAGGAGAGTGCAAACAATGAGAAAGTTGACAAAGACAGCTGCTGTTGTTGCTTCAATGGCTGTGATGGCTATGGGTACTGCTGTAATGACAAGCGCAGCTCAAGAAGGTTGGGTACAAAAAGGTGCAGATTGGTACTTTTATGTAAATGGCAATGCGGTAGAAAACCAATGGGCTTTAACCGGTGATAAATGGTACTTTTTAGGTGAAGATGGAAAAATGGTTAAAAATGCTTTTATCAATGACGGCGTAGAAATTGATTATGACAGTGAAGAAGATATTCCAGAAGGTGGAAACGAAGAAGATCCTGTCTATTTTGTAGGTTCAGATGGAGCTATGGTAACTGGCTGGATTCAAATTGATTTAAAAAGTTTAGGCGGCACTGTTACACCAAAGACAAGTAAAACATGGTATTATTTTGGTGGCTCTGGTTATATGTTTGGCGATCAATGGGTAGCTTCTGGAAATGACTGGTATTATTTAAGTCCTGAAGGTAAAATGAAAGAAAAAGGATTTGATGAAAGTGGCGATTACTATCTTACAAAAGGTGGTAAAATGGCAACAGGATGGTATAAATTAACTTCTGATGATGCAGAAGCAATTAACGACGCAAAAAATTCATCTAACGATGAACTTGAAGAAAATGATTATATTTTTGCTGATAAAGATGGTGAATTGCAAACCGGTTGGGTTAAGGATAATGGAAAATGGTACTATATTGATGAAAACTATGGTATGATTGATGATGGTTTTACACCAGACGGAAAATTCTATTTAAAATCCGGCGGAGCTATGGCTACTGGTTATACAAAAGTTAATGATAACGAATACTATTTCTTTGATACTTCTAATGGTGAAATGAAAACAAATAAATTCCAAAAAGTAGGAAGCCGTTATTACTACTTTGGTGCAGATGGACGTTCTTTTGCAGATCAAATTGGTAAAAATGATACAATATTCTATATTGAAGAAACAAAGAAAAATGGTGCTTCAGGCGAGAAATTTATCATGGCAACAGATCCAAGTCTTTTAGGAGCAACAACAAGAACTACATCCCCAGTATCCTTTTCTGCTGCTAAAGTTAATGCAATAACAACTGTAACTCCACAAAATATAGATGATGCTGCCGACTATTTCAAAGAATCCATGGGAAATGAGAAAGATGGATACACTTATAAGATTTATAAATTAGGTTCTGGTACTACAAAAACTGTAAAAGCAAAAGCAAAAACAAACTAAAATAGAATGATATTAGGGTAATAAAGAGTGTCTAAATTTTAGGCACTCTTTATTATTTGTTAGTTTTAATTATAATTTGAAATAAAATTTTATATCTTAAAAAATCCAAAAATTATGGTAATATACTTTATCATTTTTATAAAAATCCTCTTAAGAGAAAGATGTAAAAATAGATGTCATTATTAATAAAAATGGTAATATTATCTAATATTGGTAATTATTACTTAATTGTAAAAGATAATTCTTTTTTATTTTAATTATGTTTTTTTAAATATTTATTCCATAAAGGATATAATTCTATTTCTTTTAACTTACTGCACCATAAAGGATACTCCGCTTTCCTATAACCATTTGTATGATTTTCCAATAGTTTTACTAAAACATTTTCTAATGTTTCCTTTTGTTTTAAAGGTTTCTCTTGAATTTTTTTCCATGCCAATAAAAGTTCTTCTTCTTCACTAAGAAGAATATAAAGTTCCTCTATAGAAAGTGGTGCGAAATATTCTACATATTCATTAAGCGACAATAAAGCAATATAAGTACGAATACGCATAATTTCTGTTCCTATTCCTGCACGATCATAGACTAATAAAAAAGGAATCTTTCGATTTTGTAAATACTTTCTCAATTTTTTTATTATTTTACTTTTTCCGTCTGTAGATAAGATATTTACAATATCTAATGAATGTTTTATTAACTGATAGCCTCCTTTTCTATCCTCTACCCAACAATCTTCTGCATAATAAGATTTTACTTGATTGGTATCCTGATAAAAAATAGGAAATGTACAAATTCCATTTTTTTCTTCTAACGTTAGAATATCATCTTCATTAAAACCTTGATTTAAGTTTGCTTCTCTGGTTATAATTACTAAATAAGGAATTTCACTTATCATTAAATCATTTAAAATTCGATTACGTACCTGACGCCGTTCTTTGTTATCAACATTTTGTTCTAGATCATCAATTAAAATTAAATCAAAATTTTCATAATCTTTTAACTGAAATGTTACAATATCTGAAAGATTTAAAACCTGAATTGATAAAGAAGGTTTACAAACTATTTTAAAACCTGCCAGTTCATCTAATGCGTTTGTAACACAGGTAAAAAACTGTGTTTTCCCTATACCAGAATCTCCCGTTATAATTGTGAAATGGGATTTTATTTTTAAATGATATTCCAAATGAAATCCAGATACATATAATTCTAACATAGTTTTAATCTCCATTTCCTTGATTTAATTTATTTAAGTACATTAAATGTTCTTCCACAACATCTTGAATTCCCTTAAAGTCAAAATAAATTTGATCGGATTGCAACCATTTAACTTTTAATTGAGGAAGTGAATAATTCGGATAGCGAATAGAATCTGAACATATAATTAAATTGATATCTGTTTCTAATGCTGCTTGGCAAATATACTCAAATACATTTGCACCAAAAGTAGAAGATTTATACCAAGTTGGTTTCTGATCCTTTTGAAAATACATCATAAGTGCAAGCGATTTTACTCCAGTAGCAAGTTCTTGATGAGAATAAGCACGTCCATCCTTTTTTGAAAGAAAAACAAATCCTCCTTCCCAATGCATATGAGAAATATGTTCTACTGCTCGTTTCAAAATATTGGAATTCATCCATTCTGGTTGAAATTGATAATTAAAAGTACGATCAATCGCCCACTCAATATTAAAACGATCATAATCGTTCGGAAAAAAATCTAATGTCAACATATGCCCCGTTCCTCCATTAAAATAAAACTTGAAAACAGTTTTATTATAACTTGCTATTAATAGAAATACAAGGAAATCAAGACTTTTTATACAAAAAATTTTCCTCTTTACATCTACAAATACATCCATCCCACCCCACAAAATTTTCTGTTTTCTAGGTAATCATGCGGATTCAATACACCTGCCTAGTTATACACATGTATTGCAAA
>CAJUGZ010000122.1 GCA_910585855.1 uncultured Lachnospiraceae bacterium
TGCTTTTTGGAAACCGGAACAGCAGGCTGCCCATCGTTTTCGAATCTGGCGTCCTTTTTGAGAAAATTAAAATTTAAAATTTTTGTTAGGGGGAATTTGGTGATTGCTTTTTATATGAGGCTTTCTGATGAAGATACCTGTGAAGGAGAAAGCTGCAGTATTCAGAATCAGAGAGATTTGTTATATGATTTTGTTCGGATGCATCGGGAGTTTTTGGGATGTAAGATAGTGGAATTTTGTGATGATGGGTATAGTGGGATGAATTTTTGTCGTCCCGGAGTTCAAAAATTGCTTTCTCTTGCCGGAAATACAATAACATGTATTATGGTAAAGGATTTTTCTCGATTTGGGCGTAATTTGATTGAAGTGGGAAATTATTTGGATCAGGTTTTTCCGCTTTTGGGAGTGCGTTTTATTGCTGTAAATGAGAATTATGACAGTGGAAAAAGTCGAGGCAGTTCGGTTGGGTTAGAGGTATCGTTAAAGGCAATGATTGGTGAGATGTACAGCAGGGATATATCGGAAAAGATTCGCTGTGTGCAGCGGGTGAAGATGCAAAGGGGAGAATATCTTTGTGCGATTGCTTTTTATGGGTATCGGCGGTCGCAGACAGAGAAGAATAAATTGGTGATTGATGAACCTGCGGCAGAGGTTGTGCGCCGGATTTTTTCTATGGCGGCGGAAGGGATTTCTGCTGTGGAAATTGCTTCTAGATTGAATCGGGATAAGATAGCTTCGCCGTTAATGTATCGAAGGGAAAATAATACAGATAAAATAAGGGGATGGAATACGGCGGGGACAATTACTTATTGGACACAGGAGAGTGTAAGACGGATTTTATCGGATGAGCGGTATACTGGTTGTTTGATTAGTGGTAAGAGAAGAACGGATTTATTGACAAAGGAAACGAAGGCTGTTCATAAGTCAGAGTGGATTGTAGTGGAAAATACACAGGAAGCGATTGTATCAAAAGAGTTATTTGGACAGGTGCAGAGAAAAGAATTATATGAAAAAAATTTTGGATTAGATAAAAAGTCTGGACTGAATAAAAGGCAGAAGCGGAGAGGTTATAGTTTTTTTCAGTGTGCTTATTGTGGCAGAACACTGCAGCGATCAAGAGGGAAAGAGGCTTATTTTTTTTGTCCTACGAAAAAGACGGTTTCTGATATTTTTTGTAAAGATATTCGAATAATGGAAAGGGATTTGGAAAGAGTTTTGTTTTGTTCTTTTCGGATGCAGGTACAGTGGAAGGGACAGTTTGTTTTTCGAGAGAAGCAGCGGGTAGAAAAGGAATTGCAAAGGGCGGAAAAAAGGTATCAGATGGAGAGAAAAAGGTATAAAACATTGCAGATGGTTATATTTGAGGAATATGCAAAAGGGCATATTTTGCAGCAGGAGTATTTGACCCGGAAAAAGGAGGCAGAAAAGCAGCAAAAAGAATTGGAGAGGCAGTATGATGAATTGGAAAAATGGTATCGGGAGTTGTTGAAACGGGTAGTATTATTGCAAAGTGATGGTATGGATTGGGGAGGAGAGATTGGAAACGAGCAAAAGAGGGAATTGTTAAAGGAGTTGGTACAGACGGTTTGGGTTAGTAAATCGGATAGAATAGAGATTGTCTGGAAATTTAGAGAATAGGATAAAGTTATGCAGGGTACAACACAAGCAAATCGGGCTTATATAGGGGTACAAAGCTGCTGTAAATCGAAACAGTGTTTTTATAAAGGACAGAAACGCCAAAAGACGGCAAGAGCGGAATGGATAGAAACAGAATATGTTTACCCGGTGATTATTTCAGTTGAGTTATTTGAAGAAGTACAGAAAGTTCGATTAAAAGGTGAGGAAAGTTAGGGGGAGAAAATATGCTGGCATTTTATCTGCGTTTATCGAAGGCGGATAAAGAGGTAGAAGAGAGTAATAGTATTCAGTCACAAAGAGAACTTTTGCAGCAAAGTTTAGGGGATTATGGGCTTTTGAAGGAAGAAGTAGCAGAATATATTGATGATGGATATAGTGGAAAGAATTTTGATCGTCCGGGGATTAAGAGGCTTTTTTCGGATATAGAATATGGGCGGATTCAGGTAGTTTTGGTAAAGGATTTTTCGAGGTTTGGGAGGAATTATAAAAAGGTTAGTGATTATATAGAGAAAAGGTTTTTGGAAAAGGGAATTCGTTTTATCGCTGTAAACAATGGATATGACAGAAACCCAAACGATGCTGTGATATGTAATGGTTTTAACAGGCAAAGTGACAGTGGAATTTGTATGATACAGAATATATTGGATGATTATTCTAGTGAGGAGGGTTCAAAGAAGATCAAACAGGCTTTGCTTCAGAGAAGGAAAGAGGGAAATTATCTTGCGCCATTTGCACCATATGGCTATAAAAAGGATATGATAGATCCAAAGCATTTGGTAATAGATTTAGAAGCGGCTGAGATCGTGAGGTTAATTTTTCAGATGCATAGCGAGGGAAAGAGTGGAGGAGAGATTGCCAGATATTTAAACAGCAGGCAGATCCCTTCTCCTCTTGACTATAGAAATGGCAAAGAGGGAGAACATATTTGGCAGTCAGAAGTGATTTGGGCAATTCTTCACAATCGGGAGTATTTAGGAAATTTGGTAATTGGAAAGTATCAGACGGTTCAGACAGGAAGCAGAAAACGCAGAAAAACAACAACAGATCAATGGATCGAAATAAAAGGGACACATCAGGCAATTATAGAGAAGGAACAATTTGAATTGGTACAGATAAAAGAGTATCAGCAGAAAGAGGGAAAGAAAAGAGAAGAAGAGAAAATAAAAGATTCTTTTTTCTTTCATTTAAAGGGAATGGTGGTTTGCGGCGGGTGTGGGCATAAGATGAAAAGAAAAGGGCAAAAAAGTTCTTATTTTTTCTGTAAATATTATTATTATAATAGAAATCCGCTTTGTATAAAAAGTGGTATAAAAGAGGAACAGCTTTTTAAAATAATAGAGCAGGTTTTAGAGAAAAATGTGCATGGATTTCATAGGGCATCAAGTTATCGGCAGTACCAGAATTATAATCAAAGGAAGCGGGAAAGCTGGAGAGCAGAACAAGAGAGATTGGAAAGACGAAGAAAGGCAGAACGGTATTTTTTTTATGAAAGCTGGAAATCCAGCAGGATCTGTGAAGGAGATTATAATAAAAAAATAGAAGAGCAGAAACAGAAATATAAAAGGATACCCAAAAAAGAGATACAAAATTTAGAAGAACCAATATTTTTTGCAGGGTTTCTTAGAGAAATAATTATAGAGATCCTTGTTTTTTCATATGGAAAGATAATGATTCGGTTTCGAATGAGAAAGGGATAAAAAAACTGATATATTATGATAAAAGACGAAGAAGGTTTTCAATGGAGGACGCTAGATGCGAAACCCCTAGGCAGCCTGCTGTTCCGGTTTACAATCTGGCATCCTCTAACATCCTCTCTCCAAAAGATTTTTTGAAGAAAAGATATTGCTTTATAAAAGAAAAGCATGTATACTTAATTTAAGCTAAATATTTTAACTAAATAATTTTATTAAATTAAGTTATAAAATGAAAAACAAAGAATGTTTATTAGTGGTAAAAAGGAAACCAGAAGGAGGAGAGAGATGGGATTTTCAAAAGATTTTGTATGGGGTGCAGCAACCAGTGCCTATCAGATTGAGGGAATGACGCAAGGAGAGGGAAAGGGGGAACATATTTGGGATATTTATACAAAAGAACCGGGACATATTTTAGAAGGACATACAGGTGATATTGCTTGTGATCATTATCATCGGTTTCGTGAAGATATTAAATTAATGAAAGAAATCGGATTAAAAGCGTATCGTTTTTCGGTGGATTGGTCTAGGGTTCTGCCGGAAGGGGTTGGAGCGGTAAATGAAAAAGGGATTGCATTTTATAGTGAATTGATAGATGAACTTTTAAAAAATGAGATTGAACCTTATCTGACATTGTATCATTGGGAATTGCCCTATGAATTATATAAGCGTGGAGGGTGGATGAATCCTGAGATAGTAGAGTGGTTTGGTGCTTATGCCAAACTGATTGCAGAGCGGTTTAGTGACAGAGTAAGGCATTTTTTTACATTAAATGAACCGCAGTGTTTTGTGGGATTGGGGTTTTTAAGGGGAGAACATGCACCCGGAATACAAGCACCGATAAGAGACACTTTTGAGATGGCACATCAGGTATTGAAAGCACATGGAAGGGCAGTACAGATGCTTCGGCAGTATGCGAAACAGCCAGTTTGGATTGGATATGCGCCGACTGGATCGATGTGTTATCCTGAAACAGATACGCCAGAGGATATAGAGGTAGCCAGACAGATGCTGTTTTCTTTGCAGACGAATAAAAGGAATTGGACATGGAATGTATCTTGGTGGTCGGATCCGGTTTTGCTTGGACATTATCCAGAGGAAGGCTTAAAACTTTATGAAGCATATCTTCCAAAGATAACAGAGGAAGACAGGAAGCTGATTGCAGAGCCGATTGACTTTTATGGTCAAAATATCTATAACGGAAGATGTGTTCGTATGGGAAAGGAAGGAAAACCGGAGGAAGTACAGCGCTATGCAGGATTTCCTAAGACGGCAATAGACTGGCCAGTGACGCCGAAATGTCTTTACTGGGGATCGAAATTTTTATATGAGCGCTATAAAAAGCCGATTTATATTACAGAAAATGGGCTTTCCTGTCATGATACGGTATCATTGGACGGAAAAGTACATGATCCAAATCGAATTGATTTTTTAGCCCGTTATCTGCATGAATTAAAAAGGGCAGCGGATGAGGTGGATATAAGGGGATATTTCCAATGGTCACTGATGGACAATTTTGAATGGGCAAAGGGATATACCGAGCGGTTTGGATTGATCTATGTGGATTATCGGACACAGCAGAGAATTTTAAAGGATTCAGCTTTTTGGTATCGGGATATCATTCAGACAAATGGAGAAGGACTATAGTTTATAATTAAATTAATTAAGTAAGAAATTTTTTGTAAAATGTATAAGATAATTATATGGATCATATAGTAATAATAAGAAAAGCAGCGAAAAAGACAGTCGTATTAAGAAAGATTTGGTACTTAATGCGGCTGTCTTTTTTTAAAGAGAGTGGAAAGAAATGAAAGAAAAGGAAGAGATTGTATTAGAACCTACAGAAGATCCTTGTTGTTATCGATATGGGGAGTATCAAATCGAAGTAGAATTTTCCCCGGATGGACCGACTTTTTTAGAAGCTATGCAGCAGTATATAGAGAGAAAATTGGATGGGTTAATGGATGAAGAAACAGACGACTTATAGAGCAGCACTTTATCTTCGGGTGTCAAAGGAGGAGAATACTTCCTTTCGAAACAGCATTGAAAATCAAAAGCAGTTTCTTGTGGAATATTTAAAAAATATGCCGGATGTTTCTATCTATGATTGTTATGCAGACAATGGCTATTCGGGGCTTATATTTGAGGAACGTCCCGGATTTTTGCGAATGTGGGAAGATATTATCAGTCATAAAGTAAATATGGTAGTGGTAAAGGATTTATCACGTTTTGGAAGGGAACATATAAAAACAGATACTTATATTCAGAAAATTTTTCCTTCTCTTGGGGTTCGTTTTTTGGCAGCAGCCGATTCGTATGACAGTCTGTTTGCAAAAGAGGGAGAACAAAATTTGCTGCTGCCGGTTAAAAATTTTATCAATGATCAATATGCAAGGGATATTTCTATTAAAATTCGTTCCAGTCAGGAAGCAATGCGCCGAACTGGGATTTGTGCAAAGGCATATGTTTCGTATGGATATCAAAAAAAACAAGGCAGGCTCTATCCTGATTTAGAAAGTGCCAGAGTGGTCAGGCTGATTTTTTTATTAAAGCTGGAGGGAAAAAGCGCAAATGAGATAGCCAAGCAATTAAATATATGGGGAATCTCTTCTCCGGCAGAATTTCGGCGGGAGCAGGGACATCCTTATTATACCGGATTTCAGGAACAGGAGATAGCAAGGTGGTCTGGGAGAAGTGTGGATCGAATTTTAAAAGACTCTGTTTATACCGGGGTATTGGAACAGGGGAAACGAAAGAGAATCTCCTATAAAGTACAAAAGGTAGTTTGGACCAAAAAAGAAGAGTGGAGTGTGGTAAAAGGAACACATACAGCGATTATCTCTAAAGCAATCTATCAATTAGTACAGCAGATTTCTCTTTTGGATCTGAGGCGTGCATCCGGGCAGAGTGAGCCGTATCTATTTTCAGGACTTCTTTTTTGCAAAGACTGCGGACGGGCAATGATTCGACGAAACGGCAGCTTGAAAGGGAGTACTTACCTTTGCTCGTCTTATCAGAAAGGGCTTGGATGCAGCAGACATGCTGTTCTAGAAATACAGATATTTCAAATAGTACTTTCTATTTTAGAGCCATATCAAAGTCAATTTTTAGCAGCAGAAAAAACAATGCAGGAAAAAGCACAAAAAAGAAGAAAAAACAAAATATGGAATATTTTTATAGAAAAAAATTTAGAAAAGATAGAAAGATATAAAAGACGTATGGAACAGGCAAAAGAAGATTTTCTCCAAGGAAAGCTGCAGCAAAGCGACTATATGCAATATCAAGATATTTATTTGAAAGAACAGGAGTATTTAAAACAGGCAAATTTTCTCTGTGAGCAAGAAAAAAGAAAGAGAGAAATAGAAAATCAGAGAAGCAAAGCCATACCGGATCGCCTATGGGTGGTACTGCTGATTGATAAAATTGAGATATTTCAGAAGAAAAAAATTAGGATTTCCTTTCGTTTTCGGATGGATATATAGAAAAAAATTTGTTATAATAAACATGAATTTTTGGTCTTTGTTTTGTCGGATCAGGAGGGAACGCAACGAAAGGAGAAAAAACAGGGAGGGAAGCAGTGGAGGATACAGAGATTATTGAATTATACTGGCAGCGTTCGGAGATGGCAATAAAAGAAACAGACGGAAAGTATGGAAGCTACTGCAAAAGTATTGTACACAATATTCTTCAAAACAGGGAAGATACTGAAGAGTGTATAAACGATACTTGGCTTCATACTTGGAATGCAATTCCGACAGAACGCCCTTATGAATTTCGAACATGGCTTGGAAGAATTGCAAGGAATCTTGCATTAGATCGCTATAGAAAAATAACGGCAAAAAAGCGGGGCGGACATGAAGTAGATATTTTAATATCAGAATTAGAAGACTGTATTCCGTCTGCGCAGACGGTAGAAAAGGAACTAGAAGATGCGGAGCTGGCTGGTTTAATTAGCAGTTTTTTAAAAAAACAGAAAAAAGAGAGCCGTATGATATTTGTAAGACGTTATTATTATAGTGACTCTGTAAAACAGATCGCCGAACGTTTTGGAATGAGTGAGAGTAAGGTAAAATCATCATTATTTCGAATCAGGAATGGATTAAAAGTATATTTAGAAAGGGAAGGAATTGTAATATGAAAAAGGAACGGCTCTTTCAAGTGATAGGGATGATAGAAGATGATTTAATTAAAGAAGCAGAAGATTATCAGGTCACAGCAAAAAAACGGCTTTTTATCAATATGGCATGGAAGTGGTTAGCTGCGGCTGCCGGAATTTTATTGATTGTAGGAACTAGAATTTTACAAAGTACAAAAAATAAAAATATTTCTAATACCTCTTTTTACGAAAATGATAACGGTTATCCGGCAGCGTCAGGAAATGGAGATAGTCTGTCAACTACAGCAGCAGGAGCGCTTTATGAAGCCGCACAATCAGAAGAAAAACAAAATATAGCAAACGACAGTTTAGAAACAGAAAAGGAAACCATACTGGCATATGCAGAAACTGTATGTGACGAAGTAACAGAAGAAGAAGGACAAACACAGACACAAAAGGAAATAAGGAAAGTATTACTATATGCAGAGATAATCAATGAGATTTATCAGCCATATCAGGGACATGTATTATATCTGAATTTGGAAGACGGAGGAAATTTAAAGGAAGAACAAATAGAAGATTTGCTGGAAATATTGTATTTTGAGTATAAAATTACCGCAGTAACAGGAAATATAGGAGATTTTTCAAAGCAGGGAGCAGTAGACACCAAAACAGAGGAACTATCTGGTGTATATTTGTCATTTTATATAACAGAAGAAGATGAGAATTACTTTGCCTTTCAAATTAACTGCTGGGGGGGTAGAAATATAAGTCAGAACTATAAAAATTCAAGAAAAGAAAGTCGATGGAAAATAGGGAAAAATATAACATTTGGATGGCGGGACTGCAGTGCATTTTATAATGGAAAGGAATGGAGCTATAAACTAAAATAGATAATACACAAAGGAGTAAAAAAATGTATTTATTTTCAGATCAGAAAAAAAAAATTACAAAAGAATCGTTTGAAAAAGTGGTGCAGTCTGTACCAAAACGCACCATGGAGCGATTTCAGGATCAGATTATGCATGCGCTTACCAGTGAAGAAATGATGGAGTTTCTTCACAAAAATACACTTCCTTATCGCCAGCTTATGTCCTATTACCGCTGTGCGATTATGGAGATAGAAACAAAATTTAAAGTATTAAATGAACAGTTTTCCCTGCAGTATGACAGAAACCCGATAGAAACCATAAAAAGCCGTCTAAAGTCACAGGAGAGTATAATAGAAAAATTGCGGAGAAAGCAAGTTCCTTTTACATTTGAATCGATTGAAGAAAATATTAAAGATGTAGCAGGAGTAAGAGTAATCTGTTCTTTTCCAAAGGATATTTATCTTTTGGCAGATTGTCTTTTGAAACAGGATGATATTGTACTGATTGAACGGAAAGATTATATTCAAAATCCGAAAGAGAGTGGGTATCGCAGTCTGCATTTGATTGTAGAAGTTCCTATTTTTTTGGAAAATGAAAAACGATTGATGAAAGTAGAGGTTCAGTTGCGAACGATTGCTATGGATTTTTGGGCTAGTTTGGAGCATAAATTGCGTTATAAAAAAGATATTCCAGCGGAAGAAGCAAAACAGCTTGCAGAAGAATTGGTGGAATGTGCTTGGACGAGTGCGCAGTTGGATGTGCGGATGGAACAGATTAAAAATCGGATTGTAGAAAAAACGGGGGAGGGGGAGGACGCCGAAATCTAAAGGAAAGTCTGCTCCGAGTCCGCTCTCGCTTAGCATTTCCTCGTAGCGGACACTAAGACGCTAAAGTACAGCGTCTAAGTGCCGACGGGAAATGATGACCCTGCGCAGACCATCCTTTAGATTTCGGCTGTGCATCCCAGCCGGAAAAGAATGATCCTGCATGGACGCTTATTTGATTTTCAGCGGTGTACTCCAGTTGGAAAAAATAGAAAGTTAGGATTTTTTTGTATTTTGGGGATTTATATATTCTTCGAATTTGCTTAAACATCCGAAAGAATTGAAACTGGTAGAATAAATGTTTGCTGTAGTGTTAGGTATTATTTCTGGACAGTTTGTCAATTTTGAGGTGTGTGGTAGTTTTAAGTAACTGTAAAAAAATAATTAATGTAGATGCTTAGGAGTTTAATTTTTTCCGGCTGGTAAGCGTAGCCAGAATCCAAAGGGTGGTCTGCGCAGGGTCATCATTTCCCGTCGGCACTTAGACGCTGTATTTTAGCGTCTTAGTGTCCGCTACGAGGAAATGCTAAGCGAGAGCGGGCCCGGAGCGGACTTCCCTTTGGATTCTGGCGTCCCCCTGCCAATAAAAAAATAGAGTTGTTTTGATATTTTTGAGTTAAAAATGGGAATGATTGAAATAAAAAGATTGAATAGGAAGAAAGGATAAAAGAAGATGGAAACAATACGTTATCAAAATCGAATTGCGGTTGTTAATGATTTTACAGGGTTTGGACGCTGTTCTTTAACGGTAGAGATACCAGTGATTTCTTCACTTGGCGTGGAGTGCTGTCCGCTTCCGACTTCTATTCTTTCCAATCATACTGCATTTTCAAGCTGGTTTTTGGATGATTATACAAAAAAGATGCCTCTTTATCTAGAGGAGTGGAAGAAGCAGGCGGTTTCTTTTGATGGAATATTGATTGGTTTTTTGGGTTCTGAGCAGCAGATTGAGATAGTAAAGCAGATGATAAGGGAGTTTCCAAAAAGAAATGGGCATAAAACGTTGGTGATTGTAGATCCGATTATGGGAGATCATGGAAAGCGGTATGCGACTTATACAGAAGAAATGTGCAGACAGATTAGACAGCTTATAGAGGCAGCAGATATTCTTACACCGAATTTGACGGAGGCGTGTATTTTAACGGATACGCCTTATAAGGAAAATGGATGGCATTTTTTGGAGTTGTCTAAGATAGCAGAGCGATTGTTGGAAATGGGGGCAAAAAAGGTCGTCGTTTCTGGGATTACAATGGGGCAGTTTATTGGAAATCTGGTTTGCGAAAAGGGAAAAGGGGAAATGAAATTGTTTCGAAGTAAACGAATCGGAACAGAACGCTGCGGTACGGGAGATATTTTTTCTTCTATTCTTGCGGCAGATGCTGTAAATGGAGTGCAGTTTGAGAACTCTGTAAAGAAGGCAATGAAGTTTGTAAAGGATTGTATTTTATTGACAGAGCAGTTTTCTGTTCCAGAAACAAATGGGGTGTGTTTTGAATATCTATTAAAAAAATTAAAATAGGAACTTTTTTTGGATGTTTTCCATAGAATAAAGAGAAAGAACAAGAAAAGAGTTTTATGAAATGAGAAGTTTTGATTCGAAATATAACAAACCTTCTGGATGTGCAAATTTATCTTCTACAGAAGATAATGCCAATATGCCGGATACTTCTGATAACTACGAAGAATATAGTGAATATGAAAGTGAAGGGCGTAGTATAGATTATCCGCAGACGATACCTTCTCATCAGCCAGTGCCGGATTTCAGCCAGCCTTCACAGGTTCCATCTATGCCGACTCTTCCGAATATGCCGTCATTTCCGTCCGGCGTAATTGGACCGATTATTATTCCGATTGGTCCGGGAAGTATCGGATATGCACAGGTTCGGTTTCTTCATGCTGTAGCAGGTGCTGGACCTGTTATGATTTCGATTGGACCGACTGTATTTAATCAAAAACTTGCTTATCAAAATATTACTTCTTATGGACGAATTGCTTCTGGTTATCGGACGATTACCGTTGCAAGTGCAGATAATCCTTCTAATATTCTTTTACGTAAATCGGTTACATTTACAGCAGGAAGCCAGATGACGATTGCTTTGGTAAATGCAGCAAATGGAATCCAGCTTCTTATGGTGTCAGATGAACTTTGCAGTAATAAATCATGGAACAGCAGTTGTATTCGTTTTGTAAACCTTTCTTATGGAAGCGGAAGTTTAAGTGTGCAGTTAGATACCGGAATGAGCGTATTTGAAGATATTGATTTTATGGAAATTACTCCTTTTAAACAGATTGGTGTTGGGAATTATTATTTTAATGTGTATCAGTCTTCACCCGGGATGCAGCCAAGAAGTATTTCTGGAGATATGGGGATTGCCGGATTTACTTCATTTGAACTGCAGGTTGGATCAAATGAGATGTATACCATTTATCTTGTGGGAAGTACATTTACGACGCCGTCTTTGCAGCCGGTTATTGTTACAAATGTGTGACATACTTCCGCTGTCTAAGAGGTGGGAGCTTTTTGCTGGTTTTGGTTAAATTGTCGATGCGGCTGTCAGATTTTTTCTGGCAGCCGATTTTGTATTTGTTAAAAAAGCAGGCAAACAACAAGTTGAAATAAAATTATAAAATATTAATTGACTTTTGTGATATAAGGTATCATAATTATGTATAATTGTGAAATAGAATTTATGGATACAACAGAAAAAACAGATATTCAAGTTGAAAATTGCTGATAGAGGACGCCAGAGGACGCCAGATTCGAAAACGGCGGGCAGCCTGCTGTTCCGGTTTCCAAAAAGCAAGAAGTTCTAAGACTTCTGCCTTTTCCTTGATCCAGCCGGACAGACCGGGGCGCAATTCGCCCTCATGACAGGTGGAATGGAATGGGTGTAAGGAAGGTTTTTCTCAGTTATAAGACTATCCTTTTCTATTGTACGGGCTAAACACGCCCCTTTTTTTCACACCCTGCATGGAAGCAGGATGTGAAA
>CAJUGZ010000123.1 GCA_910585855.1 uncultured Lachnospiraceae bacterium
TGGATGGCTTTATCAATTTATTCCGCAGGGAAGTTTTGGAATGGAAGAAAGAAGCAGATAGTTTCATTCAGGAAGAATCGCAAAAGGAATTAGCAGATACTTTAGAACAGGATGTTCAAAAGCGAGATTTTCATATTATAAACTATACGTTAGGACTCGGAGGTGCGAAGGAAAAATTTCATAAAAATATAGAAGCAATTCATGTATTAGAAAAAATTGAACAAGAAAATCGTATAGCAACATTAGAAGAACAAGAAATTTTATCACAGTATGTCGGATGGGGTGGACTTTCCGATGCTTTTGATGAAAGAAAGGCAAATTGGACAAAGGAATATCAGGAATTAAAGAATTTATTATCTTCAGAAGAGTATGTTTCTGCAAGAGAAAGTACTTTGAATGCTCATTATACCAACCCTGTTATTATTCAGGGTATTTATCATACCATTGAAAGAATGGGATTTTCAAAGGGGAATATCTTAGAACCAGCAATGGGAATTGGAAATTTTTTTGGGATGCTGCCAGAGGAAATGAGAAAAAGTCGTTTATATGGTGTGGAACTTGACAGTCTGACAGGAAGAATAGCAAAGCAGCTTTATCCCAATGCTAATATACAGATAACTGGTTTTGAAAAAACAGAGTATCCAAATGATTTTTTTGATATAGTTGTCGGAAATGTACCTTTTGGTCAATACAAGGTGGTAGATAAAATTTATGAAAAACAGAATTTCCTTGTCCATGATTATTTTTTGGCGAAATCATTAGATAAAGTGCGTTCTGGTGGTATCGTGGCAGTCATTACTTCAAAAGGAACAATGGATAAGAAAAACAGTGAAGTGAGAAAATATTTAGCACAAAGAGCAGAACTTTTAGGTGCAGTCAGACTGCCTAATACGGCATTTAAAGGAAATGCTGGAACAGAAGTAACTTCTGATATTTTATTTTTACAAAAAAGGGATAGGATAATCGAAACAGAGCCATTATGGATACAAACAGTGGAAAATACAGATGGTATTTTAATAAATCGTTATTTTGCAGAGCATCCAGAAATGGTTGTAGGAAAAATGCAGATGGTTAGTGGTGCTTATGGAATGGAAAGTACCTGTATTGCGGATACAACAAGACCATTTGAAGAGCAGCTAAAAGAAGCATTAGAAAAAATTAATGGAACAATCATACCTTTTGAAATAGATTTAGAAGAAGCAGAAGAAATTGTGAGTATTCCAGCCATTCCTAGTGTGAAAAATTATAGTTATACCATAATTGATAATCGGATTTATTATCGTGAAAATTCAATTATGAAACAGATAGAAGTACCAGAAAATATGAATGAGCGTATCAAGGGTATGGTGCTGATCCGAGATTGCGTACAGGAGTTAATTCGGATGCAGCTAGAGGAATATGCAGATGAAATGATAAAGAATAAGCAGATAGAATTAAATGAAAAATATGATGCTTTTTCAAAAAAATTCGGACTTCTTAATTCTCAAACGAATAAAAGAGCATTTCATCAGGATTCTAGTTATTGTTTACTTTGTTCTCTGGAAAAATTAAATGAAGATGGTACGTTAAAAGAGAAAGCAGATATGTTTTCAAAGCGAACCATTAAGAAACGAGTTGTTGTCACCTGTGTAGATACCGCAAGTGAAGCATTAGCGGTATCTCTTAACGAAAAAGCGAAAATAGATTTTACTTATATCTCACAATTGACAGGAAAAAAGAAAGAGGAAGTGATAAAAGAACTCTCTGGAGTTATCTTTCAAGATCCGGCTACAGAGGAATGGCAGACAGCAAATGAATATTTAAGTGGAAATGTTAGAGAAAAATTAGCTGCTGCAAAAATATTTGCAAAAAATGATCCAAACTATACAATTAATGTAGAATATCTTGAAAAGGTACAGCCAAAAGAATTAGAAGCCTCTGAAATTGAAGCGAGGCTTGGAGCAACATGGATTGATAAGTGTTATATTGATGATTTTATACGTGAAGTTTTTCAAACGCCAGAATATTTGCTTCGATATAATACGATAAAGACACAGTTTTCAAAATCTACCGGCGAATGGAATATTAAAGGGAAAAATGCAGATCATAGTAACCCTATTATTACAACAACTTATGGAACAGACAGGGTAAATGCTTATAAAATTTTGGAAGATAGTTTAAATCTTCGAGATACGAAGGTCTATGATACCATTTTTGAAAATAACACGGAAAAGCGGATATTAAACAAAAAAGAAACGATACTTGCTAGTCAGAAACAGGAAGCCATGCGAGAGGAATTTAAAAATTGGATTTTTCGTGATTCAAAACGGAGAGAACTATTATGTAAAAAATATAATGAATTGTTTAATTCTATCAGACCGAGGGAATATGATGGAAGTCATCTTGAGTTTCCCGGTATGACACCAGAAATTGCATTAAAACCACATCAAAAAAATGCAGTTGCACATATTCTATATGGAAATAATACACTTCTCGCTCATTGTGTGGGGGCTGGAAAAACTTTTGAAATGGTTGCAGCCGCAATGGAAAGTAAAAGATTGGGCTTATGTCAAAAAAGTTTATTTGTTGTACCAAATCATTTAACCGATCAATGGGGCAGTGATTTTCTTCGGCTGTATCCCGGTGCGAATATTTTAGTAGCAACCAAAAAAGATTTTGAACCAACAAATAGAAAAAAATTTTGTGCGAGGATCGCAACAGGAAATTATGATGCAGTAATTATTGGTCATTCTCAATATGAAAAAATTCCATTATCTATTGAACGGCAAAAATTACTTCTTGAAAAACAGATTGAAGAGATTATAAAAGAAGCAAAAAAGGTGAAAGAAGAGCATGGAGAACGTTATACCATTAAACAGCTTGAAAAAACCAGAAAATCATTGGATGCTAGATTAAAAAAATTAAATGATCAAAGTAAAAAAGATGATGTAGTGACATTTGAACAGTTGGGCATAGATCGACTATTTGTAGATGAAAGTCATTCTTACAAAAACTTATTTCTTTACACTAAAATGCGTAATGTGGCAGGAATTACACAGACAGAAGCACAAAAATCTTCGGATATGTTTGCAAAATGCCAGTATCTTGATGAATTAACAGGTGGAAAAGGAATTACTTTTGCAACAGGAACGCCCATCAGTAATAGTATGACAGAATTATATACAAATATGAGGTATCTGCAGTATCATACCTTGCAACAAATGGGACTTGGAAATTTTGATGCATGGGCAGCAACTTTTGGAGAAACGCAAACAGCGATAGAACTTGCTCCAGAGGGAACAGGATACCGTACCAAAACAAGATTTGCCAAATTTTTTAATTTACCAGAACTGATTACTCTTTTTAAAGAATGTGCAGATATTCAAACTTCAGATATGTTAAAGCTGCCAATACCAGAAGCAGAGTATCACAATGTTGTATTAAAACCAAGTGAACATCAAAAAGAAATGGTAAAAAGTCTTGCAGAACGTGCAGAGGTAGTGAGAAATAGGCAAGTGGAAGCAACCATGGATAATATGCTTAGAATAACAAATGATGGAAGAAAACTAGCACTGGATCAAAGACTAATCAATGTTTTGCTTCCAGATGAGGAGGTTTCAAAAGTAAATGCCTGCGTAGAAAATGCATTTCAGATATGGAAAGATACGATTGATAAAAAATCAACACAGTTAATTTTTTGCGATCTGTCAATACCAAAGGGGGATGGAACATTTAACGTATATGAAGATATAAAAGATAAATTGGTAAAAAGGGGAGTACCAGAACAGGAAATCACATTTATTCATACAGCTCATACAGAAGTAAAAAAAGCAGAATTATTTGCAAAGGTCAGAAGTGGACAGGTTCGTTTTTTATTAGGTTCTACTGCTAAAATGGGGGCAGGAACAAATGTTCAAGACAAACTAATTGCATTACATCATCTCGATGTCCCTTGGCGTCCCTCCGATATTGAACAACAGGAGGGTAGGATTTTACGGCAAGGCAATATAAATGACAAGGTTAAAATCTTTCGTTATGTTATGGAGGGAACGTTTGATAGCTACAATTGGCAGCTTATCGAAAATAAACAAAAATTCATTGGACAGATTATGACGAGTAAAAGTCCTGTCCGTTTTTGTGAAGATATGGATGAAGTTTCTTTATCCTATGCTGAAGTAAAAGCTTTGGCTACTGGAAATCCCTATATTCGAGAAAAGATGAATTTGGATGTTGAAGTGTCAAAGCTGAAATTATTAAAGGCGAATCATACCACACAAATTTATCGCTTAGAGGACGACATTGCCAAGCATTATCCACAAAAAATACAAGCTGTTAAGGAACAAATAGAAGGATTGCAGGAAGATATTTTCATTTATGAAAGGAACAAACCACTTGATAAAAATAATTTTTCTATAAAATTAGGAAACCATATTTATATAGATAAAAAGGAAGCTGGAACGATATTGATGGAGATGTGCCAAGCTATGAAGAAATCAGATAAAGCAATGATAATTGGAGAATATCAGGGATTTCAGTTAAGCGTTTTCTTTGAACCATTTTTTTCTAAATTTATAGTGAACTTAAAGGGAAAACTTAGTCATAAGGTAGAAATTGGAACAGATGCATTTGGTAATTTACAAAGAATCCATAATAGTTTGGAATCGATGCCAAAATTGCTTTTGGAAGAACAGGAAAAATTGGCTTCTATAGAAAGGCAGCTTGAAAGTGCAAAAATAGAAGTGAAAAAACCATTTTTAAAAGAGGCAGAACTTACTGAAAAATTGACAAGGTTGAATGAGTTAAATACGCTTCTTAATATGGATGAAAAAATAGCAGAAATAGTAGAAGAAGCAATAGAATTTCCTGAACCAATATTATCTTCTGAAAATTATGAAAAAAAGCAAGTTGAACCAGATTTTACACAAATAAATAAAAAACAGGAAAAAAGTAGATAAAAAATAATGATAAGAAGCAGATACCAAAAAATAGACAGGTATCTGCTTTTTAATTTAGGAGGGTGAATAAAAGACGATGTTTACGGATGAAGAACTTAGAATCGCTAAATCAGCCGACTTATGTAATATTGCATCAAGAGCGGGATATACTGTGGTACGGGTTGGAAATATGCATAGTTTAAAAGAGCATGACTCTGTTCGGATTTATAATAGAAATACTTGGTATCGTTGGTCCAATAAGACCGGAGGAACACCGATTGATTTTTTAATTTCTTTTTGTAATATGGATTTTAAAGAAGCAGTAAAAGTGATTTTAGACGAACAAGGTTATAGAAATATTCAAAAAGGCAGTGAATCCTCTGTTTTATCAAAAAATAGCAGTCAAATCAAACAGCAGATAAGAAAAAATGAAGCAGATCGTCAAAAGGAACTTGTTTTACCAGAAAAGAATTCTACTTTTGCGAGAGTATATGCTTATTTGATAAAGAATCGTTTTATTAGTCAGGATGTTATCAATTATTTTGTGAAGAAAGGGAGTATTTATGAAGAAAAGGAACATCACAATATTGTATTCGTAGGAAAGGATAAAGAAGGACATCCTAGACATGCTAGTAAAAAAGGGACTTTGACAGTAGGACAGAATTATCGTGGAGATGCGGAAGGTTCAGATGCTCATTATGGGTTTTCTCATATTGGAAAAGGTGATACTTTATATGTTTTTGAAGCAGCTATTGATTTTTTGTCCTTTCTTACTCTTTATCCGAAAAATTGGCAGGAGGAAAGTTATATTGTTTTGAATGGTGTGTCAGAACATGCTATGCTGCAAACGCTGAAAGATTATTCTCATCTTCAAAAAGTAGTGTTGTGTTTGGATCATGATAAAGCAGGAATTGAAGCAGATTTTCGATTGACCGATATTTTGGAAGAAAGTGGATTTCCTGTTTCGTATCTTCAATCTAAAAATAAAGATTGGAATGAAGATTTAAAGGAGAAAAATGGTATTTCTCCACTCCCATCTCAGGAACATCCTAAAATGGAAGAATGTAAAAAATGGTTACTAGGAATTGGAGAAGTATCAAATTTTATGATAGATGAAAAGATGAATGTAACAGAATTAGAAATTAAATATGAGAAAGATATGGAAGAAATTTTAGAAAATGAATTATCGTTAGATCAAATAAATTCTTTAGAAATCGATCTTCTCTATGTTACAGCTTCTTTAATTTGTCAGATGAAGAATTATTGTGAAGAATTTGGTAAAACAATTTCAGTAGAGCAGATTATGAAACATATTTATAAAATGTATCGCCCATATAAGGATAAAGGGAATTTAAAAGACCAATTAAAGGAAATAATTTTGTGTGAAAAAGACAGACAAAAAGAAAATAAAAGTGGCATACAAGAAAATAGGAAAAAATTGGGAAAACTTATAGAACTGGCTCTAAGTTGTATAAAAATATATTTGTATATCGAAATTGATTTATTACAGGAAAAAGAAAAGAAATCTTTTACAGTAGAATCTGATTCAAAAAAATATGGATCAAAAAAACAGGTTTTACATAGATAAGAATGGTTTTCTATAATAATTACATATTGTACAAGTATTATATAAAGTGACGGCATTTGTGCCGTCACTTTTGTTTTCGGGGTATTAGGGGGCGTCCCCTAACAAGAAGCGATTTGTACACACAAATTGCGTATCTTGCAAATATAAATATACTTTTTTGCCTTCACTTGTGCCTCCACAAGTGGAGGCACTCTTAATGGCACAAGTGACAGCAAAACTAGTGGCATAAAAAAAGAGATGGCACAAGGTATGGCACAAGTGCCTTCACTATTTTAGGCAGTTTTTTATTTTATGGTAGCTTTAATAGTGGAAGCAAATTTTTTTTGAATTGCTTTTTTTATAAGATAAGAAGTAAATGGAATGGATGTTGTCTGCTGGATGCTCTATAAAGCGTTCAGAAGTTGTATGCCTGCTGAGTAGGAATGAATGAGCGGGTCTGCTACTAGATGAGTTATAAGATGTTCAGAAGCCGGACATCTACGGAACGGAATGAGAGGTTAGCTATTGGATGCTCTGAAAAACACTTAAAAGCTGAATGCTTGTCGGATAGAAATGAGCGGATTCGCTACTAAATGTTCTACAAAACGTCCAGATGCCAAACATCTACCAGATAGAAATAGAATGAACAGGTTTGCTGTTGGATGTTTTTTTATTTTATGATAGCTTTAATAGTGAAAAAGAAAAGCAAATTTTTTTTTGAATTGCTTTTTTTACAGATAGGAAGGTAAAATGCAGAATCAAACAGAACGAAAGGATTTTCGATTGCGAAAACAGGATATTGAATTATTAGAAAGAAACGCAAAAGCATGTGGAATGACTCACTCTGCATATCTGCGACAGTTGATCCAAAATCGACCGATTGATCATCCAGAGATTAAAAAACTATTAAAAGAACTTTTATATGAAGTAAATCGAATCGGAAATAATGTAAATCAGATTGCCCATCATATAAATGAAGGATTTTATTTTAAGGAGGATAGAAATCAGCTGTTAAAAGAACAAAAAGAATTAGAATTACAAGTGGCAAAAATAGCAGAGTTGTTAAGAAAACCGGGATGAATAGAAAAATTCTGAAAAGTTGAGAAAAGAAATGAAATGAAAAAAAACGTAGAGAAATTGTAAGAAATATAAAGAAAAGAAAATATAAAATAGGAAAAGAAAAATGGCAATTATAAAATTGATGCATATTAATGAATGTTCGAAACATAATCCAGCACAACATCTTAAAAATTCTATTAAGTATATAACAAACTCGGATAAAACACAAAATGGCAGACTAATAGGAAGTATAAATTGTACAAAAAATGCGGTATATCAGGAGATGCTGGATGTGAAAAGACAATTTGGGAAAGAAACTATGCGGCAAGGGTATCATTTTGTTATATCTTTCGTTCCCAGAGAGGTAGATGCTAATACAGCATATAAAATCACACAAAGAATAATAGAAAGATATTTACAGGACTATCAAACAGTATTTGCCGTACACGATGATAAGGAGCATATTCATTCCCACATTATTTTTAACTCTGTATCATGGATAACTGGACTAAAATATCATTATCAAAACGGAGAATGGGAAAAAATAATACAGCCACTTTTAAATGAATTATGTAAAGAATATCATCTGTCTACTATTAATTTGGAGGAATTACATACAAAAAGAGAGAGAAAAGGGGTACATTATGCAGAATGGAAAGCAGAACAGGAAGGAAAGTCATGGCGAAAGCAGGTCTTAGAAGTGGTAAAAGAAATTGCTGCTGTTTCGATGGATATGGAAGAATTTTTAAAAAAAATGCAAGAACAAGGATATTTGGTTAAAAATAAAAAACATATCAGTTTTTTACCGGCAGATGGAGGAAAACATCGTCCTGTTCGGTTTCATGCAGAAGAAATATGGAAACTACTTTTAAAATCAGGAGATAATTATTATTATCATAGTGGAAAAGTAGTGAATATCCCTAAAGTAAGGAAAACTTATATACCATGGAAGTCTATGTCTAAATTACAGAAAAACTATATCCGGAAATTATATCAATTAGGAAGAATAAAGAAATATAGAAAAAATTATATAAGGAAGGATGAAGAGAGATTTCAGCAGCTTCAGGAGGAGTATAGATTAATTAGTCGGTATCCGGTAAATGCATCAGTCTATCAAACATTAAAAGAAAAATTTCAAATGGAAGCATTGCAGATTGAAGAAGAGCAGAAGATTTTTTATAAGGAAAGAAGTAGATGGAAAGGTGCGTTTCTTATGTTACAAATGAGCAGAGATATAAAAGATGAAAGGATGAGAAAAGCAATTTTAAATGATATAGAGCAGAGATATGGAGCAATTGAAGCACTTACGGAAATGGAAAAAAGATATGCAAATAAGGTACAAGGTATTCAAAATAAGAAAAAAGAAATCAGTTTTATGATAGAAATGATAGAAAAAATAGAGAAATTACAAGAAGAGAAGGAGAATCAGAATAAAGATCAGGAGAAAATAGAAAAATATGATAAAAAGAGAGAACAAGAGAGAAAGAAAAGATAAATCAAATAAAATAATTGCAGAAAGCCTACTTCTTTAGGTGTAGAATAGATAACATAAAAATAATATATATATGCATATTAACAAAGAAATCTACTGAAATGGTAAAAAAATAAAAGTAAATTATATATTATTTATAATTTACTGTAAATAGTAAATAATATATTGTAAAATCTTGCAAAAAACATTATGAAGATTACAAAAAAGGAAGTTGTCAAAAGGCAACTTCCTTTCTTGTACCCTATGGCAACAGGACAAGACCCCCTATCATAGTCTAGGAACTGCCTCCAATCCCCTTAATTTGAGTTATTCCATACACCGTAAAGTACCTGAACAGCCAATTTGTACATTCAAGAGAGGAAAAAAATGAATCAAAAAGAATTGTATCAAAAATGTTTTTTAAAAATTATTCAAAATTCGAAGGAATGGGAAAATTTTCTTGATTTTTTAGCTTTTTACAGAGGAAATGACCTTACTGTATTGATACCTTCCTATATTAATACAGAATATTATAAAGAGTTAAAAGAAAGGGAACAAAATAATAAATTTTACAAATATCAGGATTGTATGCAGATGGATAATATGATTTATACTATGGAAGAAATTGTGCAAAAGATTCTTCCAAAGGAACAAATGACAAATTACGAGTTTGAAATTGTATTCCAATCTGTTTTATATCTATTGAAAAAATATGAAGGAGAAGAAATAGATAAAAGGAATTGTTTTGGAAATGTGATTTATTTGAATACAGAATCCACTTTAAAAGTGCTGGCATTTATACAGAATACGTTAAATAAAATAATTATCTGGAAAGATGGGCAAGAAATGATATGGGGAATGGGAGGAGAGAAAGTAGGAATTTATGGAAAGATGGGAATAGCTTGGTTAAAGGAGAAAAATTATTATAGATATTTAAAACTTACAATGGAAGACAGATTACTGAATATCTATCAAGAAATGGATCACTTAGCTAATAAGGAGTTGGATTATCAAATTAAGAAACAATTGGGCAGAATACATAAATATGGAAGCAATAAAAACAGTAAGGCGTACCAAAAGTTGGAATTTCAGGTTATAAAATGGAAAGCTGAGCAGATTGTTTTGAAAAAAATAGTATTTGTAGACAGATAGTAAGTAACGAAAAAATAATGATTAAGTTGAGAAAAAATCTCTGTTTTTTGTTATTTTTTCATTACATGACTTGTTAAAAAGGATAAAAAAATAATATGAAAAAGAAAATAGTAAATTATAGTGAGAAAAATAGTATTTTTGAAAAAATAGTAAATCTGGATTGTGATAAAAAAGAGGAAGAAAATCTCTTTTGTGCAATACCAGAAGAAATACTTGAAGAGGCAATATTTATGGGAACAGGCATTTTATCAGATAAAAAGAAAATTCATACTTTTTTTCTTACAACAATAGATTCATCAGAAAGAATACAAATTTTGAAAGAAATTTATTATTATGTAATATTATACACAAATGGTATATTTGTGAAACAACTTCAGGCAAATCCAATGAAGGGACTTCTTATTTTTTGGAAAATTCAAGAATCGGAAAGGCAGGAATGGGTGTCGTGGGAAAGAGTAGAACAAAAAATTACGGAACTTATAAGAAAAGAAAGATATTTAGCAGAAGATTATTGCTTACAGAAAAGACAATACCGATCAGCTAACAAAGAAGAAATTTTGTTAGAAGTGAGAAAAGGTAATAAAACAACAGAAAATAAGGAAAATATAGAAAGTCAACAAAAATTGGAACAAAAAAAGAATAAGATAGAAAAAGAAGAGAAAATAAAAAAACAGAATCAGACGAGCATAACAAAATGTGTATATTCGAAGGAATCAACAGAGTTAAATAAATATCTGGAAAAGGAAGAATGTAGGTATGAATTAATTTGTTATGTAGAAGAGAAAAAATGGTACTCTATTATGTTAGCGGAGCTGCAACAAAAGATTCAAAATGAAAATAGCTGGAATAGACAAAAGGATAGATTATGTTTACAATATCATCTTTCTTCCGAAAGAGTATATAGTTTGGAAGAACATAAAGAGGATGAAATTTATCGTTTGGATAATTGTTATTTGGAAAAGGAGGATTTACAAAAATTTACCGCTTCATTGATGTTATTTGATATTCAAATACGCAGAGATGCTTTAACAGCATATTGGCGACTTTATGATAAAAAAGAAAAAGTTGATTATAATAAAGAAAAAAGTGATAAAATACGTAATTTAGAAAGAGCCTTAAATGGGACAGATGATGATATTACTCTTGCTTTACATAAAAAGTATGAATTCTGGCTGAAAAAAAATCTAAAATTGGAGCAGAAATATAAAAGGAGGAAAAAGAAAGGAAGAGAAAAAGTCAATGTAAAAAATAGAAATCAATTAACTGATTTATTTTATTACATAGGAGCAATAGAAATGAAAAAGATCGATCGCTGTATTATGGTGATGCCATCTATTGTTATTTATTATGTTGAGAAAGAAATTTTACCATTTTACCCCAATATTTTATATAAAAGATATGATATATATTATAATAAGAAAGAAAATATTAATATCATTTTCATGACACCAGAACAGTTTGAATGGAGTGGATTAAAAAAAGAAAGAACAATAGAATATTTACAGAGTAAATTGGAATTAGTGCAACGATATATTTATATGGAGCGTCATCTACAGGAGCGGAATGAGGAAAGGGAAAAATATTTTATAGAGGTAGAACAAACATTATTAGAGAAAATAAAGAATAACAGTTTTAAAGATATGGAAAAATTAGAGTTAAGTAAAGGAAATTTTTATTTTTATCAACATGAAGAGCAAGAATCCATAATTTTAGGAAAGCATGGGTATAAGAAATTATAAATAATCTTAATTTTAATGTATATAGAAAAAGTATCAAAAGTTATTGATATATACTTCCTTTAATGGTAATATAAAAGTATTAAAATAAACGAACAATAGAAATGATATTGGAAGTGAGGGCGTTGCTTATGTGTATGTATGGATATTGCCGAATAAGTACAAAACAGCAGAGTATTGACAGGCAGATTAGAAATATTAAGGGCAGT
>CAJUGZ010000124.1 GCA_910585855.1 uncultured Lachnospiraceae bacterium
TTTCCAAAGTCACTGCAGGCTGTCCACCGTTTTCGAATCTGGCTGTTTCTTGACTCCGAAACAAAGAAAGCCAACCCTTTCCGGCAGTATCCTATTTCCAAGAGTCTAATTAAAGATATAGTAAAATTTTCTGGAAAAGTTCATAAGAATATGGTATTCTGATTGTAGAACGAAATAAAATTTATTGCTAAAAAGGAGTTGTATGATGAAACATTATGATTATTTGATTGTGGGAGCAGGGCTTTATGGAGCAGTTTTTGCTTATGAAGCAAGAAAAAAGGGGAAATCTTGTTTAGTAATTGACAAAAGAAATCATATTGCAGGAAATATTTTTACAAAGGAAGTAGAGGGAATTCAAGTACATGAATATGGTGCACATATTTTTCATACCAGCAATAAAAAAGTGTGGGAATATGTAAATCAGTTTGCGGAATTTAATCAGTATATTAATTCTCCGATTGCAGTGTATAAAGATGAGTTGTATAATCTCCCATTTAATATGAACACTTTTAGTAAGATGTGGAATATTCGCACTCCGCAGCAGGCAAAGGAAAAGATTGCAGAGCAAATCGCAGAGCTTTCGATTACAGAGCCTAAAAACTTAGAAGAACAGGCACTTTCTTTAGCGGGGAAAGATGTCTATGAAAAGTTGGTAAAGGGATATACAGAAAAGCAGTGGGGGCGTGACTGTAAGGATTTGCCGGCGTTTATTATAAAACGCCTTCCGCTTCGTTTTACATATGACAATAACTATTTTAATGATCGTTATCAGGGAATTCCAATCGGTGGCTATACGGTTATGGTAGAGCGAATGTTAGAGGGAGCAGAAATCTGCTTAAATACCGATTATTTTTCAAAAAAAGAGCAGTTTGATCAAATGGCAGATCAGATTGTCTATACAGGACAGATTGATCGATATTTTGATTATTGCCTTGGGGTTTTGGAGTATCGGATGGTACGTTTTGAACAGGAAATATTAGACTGTGAAAATTATCAGGGAAATGCTGTAGTAAATTATACGGAACGGGAAGTGCCGTATACTCGTATTATTGAACACAAGCATTTTGAATTTGGCAAGCAGGAGAAAACGGTTATTTCAAAAGAGTATCCTAGTGAATGGAAAAAAGGAGAAGAGCCTTATTATCCGGTAAATGATAATAAAAACAATGAGCTATATGAAAAATATCGGCAGTTAGCAAAAAAAGAAACCAATGTTCTTTTTGGAGGAAGACTGGGTGAGTATCGCTATTATGATATGGACAAAGTAATAGAGCAGGCATTAAAGGCAGCAGAGGAAATCTAGATTTTATAGTAAATTGTTACCAGTTGACAATGAAAAAATGTTTGTTATACAATAGAAATAGAAAAATAAAAGAATAAAATTGCTGAGAATTTAGGAAATTTTTGTTTGTTTGGCATATATTAAATGGGAAATTTAGAAAAGAAGAAAGGGAGAGAAAAGATGAAGAGGGAACAGAAAATAAAAAAAAATAATTGGAAAAAAACAGCAAAAACGGCAGCAATGATGGCTTTGGGAGTCGGTATCGGCTGGGGTTATTTTTCTTTTCAAGGAAATGCAGCAGAAGTTTCATTGGCAGCATCAAGTGCAAATACCAGTAGTGCAGTACAAAATCAAAAAACTTATATTGGGGAGGCAAAAGCACAGGAATTAGCGGCAGCTCATGCAGGAGTAACAGTGGTATCCGCTTCCAATATAGATTGGGCAAGTATTTGGTCTTCAGAGAAAAATGTAATGGTAAAAAAGTGTAAGTTAGAATTAGAAAAAGGAATTATGATATATGAAATAGAATTTTTCTCGCCAAATTATGAATATGAATATGAGATTAATGCGATAACAGGAAGTATTATCAGCTATAAAAAAGAAAAGGAAAATAATTCTTTTTTGATGCAAACTTTAGAAAATATCAATAATAATTCATCTAAAAATGCTGGAAATGGAAATGTCGGAAATACAGGAGATACCGGAAACGTTAAAAGTGCAGAAACTGCTGCAGATACAGGCAGTACAGCATCCTATATTGGAATAGAACGTGCAAAAACCATTGCATATACCCATGCAGGAGTGACAAAAGAGAATACGTATCCGGGCTGGTGTGAAATGGACTGGGAGGATGGAGTACCGATTTATGAAGTTGAATTTCAATCAACGGATGGTTATGACTTTGAATATGAAATTCATGCTGTTACTGGTGATATTATAAGCAGCAAAAAAGAGCAGAGTATGCATTATGCAGCAATACAGGCAAATCGAAACGGACAATTTACAGATACAGTAGAATATATTAATCAAAGAGAAGCAGAGTATGCCGCTGCCTCTCATGCAGGCATAACAGAGTATCAGTTAATAGGAATTCAATTAGATCAAGAAGACGGTTTGATTGTCTATGAAGTAAAATTTATTTCCGGTATGTATGAGTATGATTATAAGATTCATGCCATGACGGGAGAAGTAATAGGTTATAAAAAAGAGATAGCAGATTTTGAAAATCAGAATTATCCCGTAGCTTCTTCTAATGAGGGAGATACCAAAAACAGCAATACATTTATCAGTGAGGCGGACGCTAAAAATATTGCAGTGCAACATGCCGGAGTATCTAATACAAGTCTTTTTGCAGAGTGTGAACTAAAAAGCAAAAACGGAGTATATATCTATAAAGTGGAGTTTAAACAAAGTGGATTTGAATATGAGTATAAAATCAATCCTATGACAGGAGAAATTATTAGTTTTGAAAAAGAATGGGACGATTAATTTCATTTTGAGGTTGGAAGAATCAGCCAAAATTGAAAGGAAGGTCTATGCAGGGTCATCATTTTCCGTCGGCACTTAGGCACGGTATTTTCGTGCCTTATGTGTCCGCTACGAGAAAATGCTAAGCGCAAGCGGGCCCGGAATAGACCTTCCTTTCAATTTTGGCGTCCCCCGCCAAAAAACTATAGCTTAAGTGAATCTTTCGCCATGAACAGTATCAATCTTCTTCCAGATAAGACTGGTAAATCTGAATTACTTTTTCCATAGCAGCTTTTCCGGGTGCACCGATAGTCAGACGTTTTTCCACACAAGTTTTTAGAGAAATAGCATCATAAATATCCGTTTTAAATACCGGAGAAACAGATTGAAATTCTTCCAGTGTCAGTTCTTCTAATGAAATATTTTTTTGGATACAAAGCAGAACAAGCTGACCTACTATTCCATGTGCATCACGGAATGGGATGCCGTGGCTGACCAGATAATCCGCAGCATCTGTTGCATTAGTAAATCCATTTTTGGCACTATTTTCCATAATATCTTTTCGAAAACGCATGGTTCGCAGCATATCCGTAAAGACCGGAAGGCAGGATTTTACGGTATCAATCGCATCAAAAGTAAGTTCTTTATCCTCCTGCATATCTTTATTATACGCTAATGGAAGCCCTTTCATAGCAGTAAGAATTGACATTAATGCACCATAGACACGTCCGGTTTTTCCCCGTACTAGTTCTGCCATATCTGGATTTTTTTTCTGCGGCATAATGCTGCTGCCGGTACTATAGGCATCATCAATTTCCACAAAGCGATATTCATTTGTATTCCAAATAATAATTTCCTCAGAAAAACGGCTTAAATGCATCATAATAGTAGAGAGTGCGCTTAATAATTCAATCAGATAGTCCCGATCCGAAACAGAATCCAAACTATTTAAAGTAGCACCGTCAAATCCTAAAATTTCTGCTGTAAATTCCCGATCCAGCGGGTAAGTCGTTCCGGCAAGCGCACCTGCACCCAAAGGACAGTAGTTCATTCGATTATAAATATCAAATAATCGATCCCGATCCCGGCGGAACATTTCAAAATAAGCACCCAGATGGTGTGATAATGTGATAGGCTGGGCTTTTTGAAGATGTGTAAATCCCGGCATATAAGTTTCGATATGTTCTTTCATTAAACCTAATAATGTTTTTAACAATTCTTTTAATAATTCGTCTAGTTCTGTAATTTCTGAACGGATATACAGTTTCATATCCAAAGCAACTTGATCGTTTCGGCTGCGTCCGGTATGGAGTTTTTTTCCTACCTCTCCGATTCGGGCTATTAAATTGGTTTCTACAAAAGAGTGAATATCTTCAGAAGAATCGTCAATCACAAGTGCTTGATTTTCCAGATCAAATAAAATTCCTTTTAATCCGTCAATAATTTGATCCCGTTCTTCTATAGAAAGAATTTCTTGTTTGGCAAGCATAGTGACATGCGCAAGACTTCCTTCAATATCCTGTTTATATAGTCGTTTGTCAAAACCGATGGATGCATTTAGTTGATAGGCAAGCTGGTTGATTTCTTTGGTAAAACGTCCTCCCCATAGCTTCATAGACTGTGTTCCTCCTTTATATAAGCTGTATTTGTTTATAGATAATCTGTACAAAGCTGTTTTGAAGATTATAGCATACTTTATAAAAAAATCAAATATCGTAAGAAATTTTTTGTTATCTAAATGAAAGAATAACTGTTAAGAAAAAGAAATCAGATTCGATATAGACTATGGTAAAGGATTTTGCTATAATAAAAAAAATGGTACATTCTAAGATAGAATCACAGAATGTCGGATGGTATGGAGGAGAGATGGACAAGAAATATATTGCATATGTAAGTGCATACACACATGGAAAAAGTAAGGGAATTATGATTTGTGATGTTGATGTGGAACAGGGACATTTTACACCTCGTTCCGAGATTGCAATAAACAACCCATCCTATATGGTGAAAGCAAATAATGGAAAGTATTTGTATTCAATTTGTGATGAAGGGTTGGTAGCTTATCGGATTTTGGAAAACGGAAATTTGGGTCTTATCAATCAGGGAAGCATCAATGGAATGAGAGCTTGTTATGTAACGGTAGATTCAAAGGATGAGTATATTTTCTGTGCCGGATATCATGACGGAAAAGCAACGGTGGTGCGGATTCGAGAGGACGGCGGAATCGGTGAAGTAACAGATGAGGTGTTTCATAAGGGACTTGGCAGTGTAGCAGAAAGAAATTTCCGCCCGCATATTAGCTGTGCTGTATTGACACCGGATGAAAAATATATGATAGTATGTGATTTAGGAACAGATCAGGTGGAGGTCTATCGATTTAATCCAGTAAAAGGAAGAGTACGGTTAGTGGATGTAATTCCTTGTGAGTTAGAGTCTGCTCCACGAACGCTGGTATTTAGCCCGGATGGAAAGTTTGCTTATCTAAGCCATGAATTAAAGAATTATGTAGCTATTTATTCTTATAAAGATAATGGAAAAGTGCCGGAATTTGAGTTAATTGATCGGGTTTCCACTTTAGGGCAGGATTCTTATAAGGAAAATAGTGCTGCAGTAGCGATTAAATTTTCACCGGATGGAAAGAATTTATTTGTATCCAATGCCGGGGATAATTCTGTGGCGATTTATGACAGGGATGAAGGAAGCGGGCGGCTTACCATGCGCAGTGTACTTCCTGTCAGTGGGGATTATCCAAAGGATATTGCGATTTTCCCGGACGGAAAACATTTGGTTTCTATGAATCATGAAACAAACGAAATGACATTTTTTAGAATTGACTATGAAAAAGGAATTTTGGTTATGCATGGAAAGCCAGAGAAAGTTGAAACGCCGAACTGTTGTATTATTACAGAGCTTCCATAATAAAAAGGCATAAATATAGCAGTGTTGCTGCTAGAAAGATACCATGTAGTTAGGCATGGCAGCTTTTTAGCAGTAATTTTTTGTTTGAATATAGAAATGTGGTTAAAAAGAAAGGAGTAAAGAGATGAAACAGCAGACAGAACGAGCCGTGGTTCGGATTCAAAAAGGAAAAGGACGTACGTTAAAAAGCGGCGGTGCTTGGGTATATGGAAATGAAATTGACAGAATTGACGGAGAGTGTGAAGACGGAGATTTGGTAACAGTGGAGGATTTTGACGGTTATTTTTTAGGTACAGGCTATCTCAATCGAAAATCAATGATTACAGTACGAATCATGAGTCGGATAAAGGGACAGGAGATTGACAGCGATTTTTTAGAACGTCGGGTAAGGGATAGTATTGCTTATCGCAAATGTGTAACAGATTTGGCGTGTTGTCGGTTGATTTTTGGGGAGGCAGATTTTCTTCCGGGTATTGTGGTAGATAAATTTTCCGATATTTTGGTTGTACAGTCACTGGCACTTGGAATAGAGCCATTTAAGATGACTATTTTAGAGGCTTGTAAAAGAGTACTTTTGGAAGAAGGAATTGTAATTCGTGGAATTTATGAGCGGAGTGATGCAAAGGTGCGGAGGCAGGAGGGGATGCCGCTTTATAAGGGGTTTCTTGGAGCAGAATTTGATACAAAAGTTCCGATTGAAGAGAATGGAGTAAAGTATTATGTAGATGTGGCAGAAGGGCAAAAGACGGGATTTTTTTTAGATCAAAAGTTTAATCGGCTTGCTTTGCAGCGATACTGTAAAGGTGCAAAGGTGTTGGACTGTTTTACTCATATGGGTTCTTTTGCTTTAAATGCAGGAATTGCTGGAGCTTCTTCTGTGTTTGGAGTGGATGCATCTGAACTTGGAATCGCACAGGCAAAGGAAAATGCACGGTTAAATGGAATGGAAGATCGAGTTACTTTTCAGTGTGCAGATGTATTTGATCTGCTTCCTGCTTTGGAGAAGGCAGGGGAACAGTTTGATGTGGTGATTTTAGATCCGCCTGCTTTTACAAAGGCACGAGAGTCTGTAAAAAATGCGGTGAAAGGTTATCGGGAGATTAATATGCGGGGAATGAAATTGGTGCGGGACGGAGGCTTTTTGGCAACTTGTTCCTGTTCTCATTTTATAACGCCGGAATTGTTTGCAGAAACAATTGCTCAGGCTGGACGCAGTGTGCATAGAAGGCTTAGACAGGTGGAGTATCGAACACAGGCAGCGGATCATCCGATTCTTTGGGCAGCGGAGGAATCTTATTATTTAAAGTTTTATATTTTTCAGGTTGTTAGTGAGCGTTAAGAGTTTGTTTTGGATTTCGATATAGGACGCTAGATGCGAAAACCCTAGGCATCCTGCTGTTCCGGTTTCCAAAAAGTAAGAAGTTCTAACACTTCTGCATGATAGTGCATCCAACCGGACAGACCGGGGCGCAATTCGCCCTCATTTCAGCCGAAATGAAATGGGTATAAGGAAGGATTTTACCAGCCGTAAGACAGTTTCTTTTCTATCATACGGGCTAAACACGCCCCTTTTTTTGCATACCCTGCATGGAAGCAGGATATGCAAAAAATCTTAGGTTTTTAAGCAGAAGTGAAGAACTTCTAACTTTTTTTCAAAGTCACTGCAGGATGCCTAGGGTTTTCGCATCTGGCTGTTTCTTGACCCCGGAAAAAACAAAAAAAGTTTCTGGGAGTCTGTTTTGTGTTTCGATAGCAGAAAAAATGTTGAGCTTATTGGAATAGTTATTAAAAACATTTGTTCGTGCAACAAAGTATTGACAATGACTTACAATTTAAGTATGATTAATTATAGTAAAAGTGAAGGAGCAGATGCGGTGAAAAAGTCGATTTCAATTAGTATAAGAGTAAGTGAAGAAGAATTAGAGAAATTTAAGCAGGCGGCTCGGTTGGAAGCATATGCTTCCTATAGTGAATTTGTAAGAAGGACAGCGTTAATTGAGGCAGCTAGAATAATAAAGGAAGCTGGCGAAGAAAGAGAGGATACCAATGAATATAATTAGTCTGTTTAGTGGATGTGGCGGACTTGATTTGGGATTCGAGAGGGCGGGATTTCATATTCCAGTTGCTAATGAATTTGATAAGACTATTTGGGCTACATTTAAGGCGAATCATCCTAATGTACATTTGATAGAAGGGGATATAAGACAGGTAACGAAAGAAGATATAGAACAGTTTATAGATGGAGAAGTGGATGGAATTATTGGAGGTCCTCCATGTCAGTCTTGGTCTGAGGCAGGTTCATTGAAAGGAATTAAGGATGCTAGAGGGCAGTTGTTTTTTGAATATATTAGAATTCTTAAGGAGTTTCAGCCAAAGTTTTTTCTTGCAGAAAATGTGAGTGGGATGTTGGCAAATAGACATTCAGAGGCAGTTCAGAATATTCTTAATTTGTTTTATGATGCAGGATATGATGTATCTTTTACACTTGTTAATGCGAAAGATTATGGTGTGGCGGAGGAAAGGAAGAGAGTATTTTACATTGGATTTAGAAAGGATTTGAAGATTGATTTTGGATTTCCTAAAGGTTCTACAAAAGAGAATGATAAGAAACTTACACTTAGAGATGTCATATGGGATTTACAGGATACGGCAGTTCCTTCTGGAGATAGGAATCATCATAATCCAGAAGCAATAAACAATAATGAGTATTTTACAGGAGCATATTCCCCTATTTTTATGAGTCGTAATAGAGTAAAATCATGGGATGAACAGGCGTTTACAGTTCAGGCATCAGGAAGGCAGTGTCAGTTGCATCCACAAGCTCCTAAAATGGTTAAAGTAGGGCAAAATGATTGCAGATTTGTGGAGGGAAAAGAAAATCTGTACCGTCGGATGACAATAAGAGAAGTTGCAAGAATACAAGGTTTTCCAGATGATTTTAAATTTATCTACGAAGATACGAATACAGCATATAAAATGATTGGAAATGCTGTTCCGGTTAATCTTGCATATGAAATTGCTGCAGCAATAAAGAAATATTTAGAAGGTAATGGATTAGAGGTAGAAGTAGACAATGAGGCTATAGATGCAAGAGAGGTTAATGAGAAAAAAGTGAGTACTAAGAGTAATAATCAGGGAAGAGCGTATGAATATGCTTGGATAAAAACATTGTATAAGACACTACATGAGATAAGAAATACTAGAATTGTGGATAATTCGAGTCTGCATACCAACAAAAGAGCATGGAAACTTATGGATGAGGAAATGCAGGAAACATTTATTATATCGGCAGAGGCAGCAGTTGATGCTGTACTTGAAATGGAACCAAAACTATCAGAAAATGATGATGATGAATTAACATTGGAACTTCAAAAAGATGATGCAGGAGTGAAGGGTGATGTCAGAGATATTGTGATACGCAGAGATGATATCAAATGGGAGATTGGACTGAGTATAAAACATAATCATGATGCAGTGAAGCACAGCAGACTAAGTCATAAATTGGATTTTGGAAAAGAATGGTTTGATATGCCATGCAGTGAGAAGTATTGGGGTGCGGTAAGTCCAATATTTGATATGCTTAAAGCTGAAAAAGAAAATGGAACAAGGTGGTCAGAAATTGCTAATAAGGATGAGAAAGTGTATGTACCATTGCTTCAAGCATTTATGGATGAAGTAAATAGAGCGTACAAAGAAGATAAGAATATGCCACGAAAAATGATTGAATATCTTATTGGAATAGAAGATTATTATAAGATTGTTAGTCGTGACAGTAAATGTCTTACATTAATTTATACATTTAATATGCATGATACCTTAAATAAGTCTAGTAAAAATAAGATTTCGGCTATTACAGTGCCTGTTGTAGAATTGCCGACAAGACTTATTGCAATTGAGTTTAAACCAGATAGCAGCAATACAGTAGAAATGTTTTTAGATAATGGATGGCAGCTTAGTTTCAGAATTCATAATGCAAGTACTAAGGTAGAACCAAGTTTGAAGTTTGATATACAGTTTATTGGTATGCCAATATCTGTTTTAAGTATTGAATGTAAATGGAATTAAAAAAAGATTTTTTTTGAGGGGAGAGAGGACGCCCAAATCCGAAGGAAGGTCTGTTTCGGATTTGAGCGTTTTTCTTTTAGTTTAGAAAATTTTACGGAAAATCTATTGAACAGAAAGGTTTTCTCCTACAAGTCCAATAAATGCCTGTCCTTCCAATCCAGAGTCCTTATGGGCAATCAGCCATTTATTTTTAGCAGTAAGGAGTTTATCTTCACCTTCTGTTTTATGAGGAGCAGTTAATTCTAAATTAGTATCCTTTGGAAGTACTACTACACAGCGAAATCCGTCCTTATCTGCATTGCATGGTGCATAATGCAGTGTAGTAGCATAGATTTCTACAGCAGTATTAGCAGGCAAAAGAAAGGCTTCCATTTTAGAAGTATCATATGTAAACTCTTCTGTAATATCCTGCTGGCTGCCAAGCAATAAGATTAAGTCCTTTTGCGCTATATTGATTTCAGAGGAGCGGTGATATTCTACTGCATTTAATAAATAATTATTTCCGTTGCAGTATCCAATTTGAATCGGTAATTCGCCGTAAACTTCATTTTGAAACTGCTGATAGATTGGAAGTGCTTCTAAACTGCTGTCAGAAGGAATATAGATGACATCGTTTGGAAGTGGTGTTTGTTCCATTGCAGTTAATAGATCTTTTGTATCTAAATTTTTTAAAACACGTCCGTATTTACGGAATTTGTGGTCGGTGATTGGATAAATATTCATAATGAAACCTCCATATATAGTCTAATTTATTTTTCGATAAACTGCAGTACAGCTTCTTTTTTTGGATAGGAATCAATCGCACCGTTTTTTTGTACACTAAGGGCACAGAAGCCGTTTGAAAACCGGAGATAGTTTTGAAGTTCTTCTGCACTAAGATCTTCGATTTCTTTTCCGCTTGCACATAATTGATAAAGGAAAGAACCGATAAATCCATCCCCTGCACCAGTAGTATCAACAGCCGAAACTTTGAAACCGTCGGCATGACAGGAAACGTTTCTGGTATATGCCTGCGCACCGCTGCTGCCTGTTGTATAGATAATAAGGCGGCTGTGAGAAAGCAGAGAATCTTTTACCTTTTCGATATCGTTTTCTCCTGTGATAAAAGTAAGTTCTTCATCTGATATTTTAAGAATATCGGCATATGGAAGAAATTCCAGTACGGCATCCTTTAATTCCTGCGGGCTGTTCCAGAGAGCAAAGCGAAGGTTAGGATCAAAGCTAATCAGTGCTCCTTGTTCTTTGGCATAGAGAATGGCTTTTTTATGTGCTTCTTTCATTGGAAAATTTCCAAGAGAAACAGAGCAGAAGTGCAGGATACCGCAGTCCTGAAACCAATCTTTTTGAATTTCTTCTTCTGAAAGCAGCATATCTGCTCCGGGATTGCGGTAGAATGAAAATTCTCTGTTCCCGTCAGAACCCAATGAAACAAAAGCAAGGGAAGTATTGGCTTTGTCTGTGCGCAATACATGGCTGCAGCCGATTTTATGAGAGCGAAAATCGTCTAAGATTTTATCTCCAAAAGGATCGTTTCCTAGTTGAGTAATCATTTCTGAAGTTCCCCCTAAGCAAGTAAATGCACCACATACATTGGCAGGTGCGCCTCCTGTTTTTGGAGAGAAACTTTCTACTTCTTTGATTTTTTTTCCAAACTGGGACGGAGCAAAATCAATTAATGCTTCGCCAATTGCAATTAATTTTTTCATATAGATAATTTCCTTTCCTGATGATAAATGATAGTATAAAAATATAAGGTATACTCTGGAGTCATTGTATCATAGAGCAAAAGGAATTTCTAGATTTTTATAAAAATTTTCTTTCATTAGAATTTTAGAGAAAGGGGACTCTTTCACCGGACGCAAGAGGCGGTTTGCTCCTTTCCTTTGCCTGCTCCGCTCCGAACGGTAAGAACGTCTAGGGCTTCTGTATCTAGACACATCCAACCGGACGAACCGGGGTGCAATTCGCCCGTATCACAGGTAAAACGTAGTTGGTGTAAGGAAAGATTTTCTCAGCCACAAAACTGCCGCTTCCCTGATATACGGGCTAAACACACCCCTTTTTTTGCATACCCTGCATGGAAGCAGGATATGCAAAAAATTCTAGGTGTTTCCACAGAAGCCAGACGTTCTAACCGTTCTCCGAAGTCGCTGGCAAAGGAAAGGAACAAACCGCCTCTCGCTGTTGGTTGGATAACGTCAGAAATTGTGCTTGTTTTTTTGTTTTTTGTTCCGGGTCAAGAAACAGCCAGATTCGAAAATGGTGAACCGCCTGCAGTGACTTTGGAGAAAAGTTAGAAGTTCTGACTTCTGCTGAACAATCTAAGATTTTTTTCACATACTGCTTCTATGCAGTGTGTGAAAAAAAAGG
>CAJUGZ010000125.1 GCA_910585855.1 uncultured Lachnospiraceae bacterium
ATATTCAAGACTACGGCTATTAAAACATTGACTTTTAATAGCCGTAGTAATAGTAAACCATTACCCCTGTAACTTGTTTTTCCATATCTCTTCTCCATTTTATTTATAATATAACTTAACAATCTTATACCCTCCCGCCTATAAACTTAAATTCTTTACAGAAAATAATCCTCATCCTCCATTTTATCTAATAACAATCCAACTCCTTCCTTCCCATCAAAATCATATTTTAATCTCGTTCGATAAATATCAAATAAACCAATACTAGACTTATCTATTCCATTAGGAATACCATAACTTATATTTAAATTTATTGTCATATCTGTTAATCTTGATTTTAATAACTTTCGAACACTCTTATCTACATATGAAGTATGAAAAAGCTCGATTACACCTTGAATAAAATCTCGATTTTGATTATAAATTGTATCTGGAATAACAGTAATACTTTGAATTGCTCTAAAATCTTTTTTTGCTTCCTTTGCATTATATTCTTCTGGATCTAATCTCTTAAAACTCTCAATATTTTCTTCTATTTGCTGAAAATATTTTGTATCCTTTATCTGTTCTATCTCATATACCTCATTAATATAATCTATCTTATCTGACTCAGAAAATAATTTCCCCTCTCTCTTTTTTAGCAATTCGGCAGAACGATCATAAATGTCTTTATCATAGATTGTTCCTCTCCCTGATTCATTATAATATACTACTATATTTGCCTGATCGATATTCTTCTTTCCTGCTCTGTTGCATCGCCCCATCCTTTGAAGTAAACTGTCTACTGTACACATTTCTGTATATAAAACATCAAAATCAATATCCAAACTCGCTTCTACAATCTGCGTTGTTACCCAAACCCCAGTAGCTGCTTTATCAAAAGAAAAATCCATAATTCTTTTTTCTAAAATATCTCTATGTTTTCTAATAAAACGTGAATGTAAAAGTCCTGCTTCTTCCCATCTTTCTTTCACTTCTGTATAGACTTTTTGGGCTTTAGAAACTGTATTGCAAATAACAAGAACCTTTTTTCTGCCTGCCTCATTTACAATCTCATCTATATCAAAATCTCCCTCTACTATTTTCACTCTATGTCTTATCTGAGAAGCACTGCCTGAAAAATCACGATAAATATAATCTTTCCCTTCTAATAATTTACTCTTTTTCATAAAGTACTGCAAAACTGGCGGAAATGTAGCTGTTATAATAGCAAACTTCCCTCCCATACGCTTAATTTCCGACAGCCCAAATATTAATGCCGCAACAATTCGAGGAGCATACGATTGGATTTCATCAATCACAACTTTAGAATACTTTAAAGTCGCTGCAAAAATTTCCGTTCCCAATGCTTTATAAACAAACTGAAATAACTGATCTACTGTACATACTGTAAGCGGATAGGAAAATAATTTTGCTTGTTCATAATTTCTATAACCGCTCTCAAAATCCCCTTCTGCCGACTGAATATAACAATTCATACTGTCAGAATGTAAAAGAGCAACATCTTTATACTGATAATTTTCTCGAATTCTTTTATAAATTGCATTAGAAGAAACTTTTATCGGAAGTGTATAGAATCCTTTTTCACCATTTATCCACATCAATGCTGCTTCTGTTTTGCCTGAACCAGTTGGTGCAATAATAACCATATTGTTATCTCTATGTTCTATCATAAACTTTTGAACAGGTCGAAAATTTCCTGACAGAACCACTTCTATATTTTTACACAATCTTTTTTCATAAATATCTGTACTAATTTCTGCATTTTCATATCCGGCACTAACCGTCCAATCAAACTTATTTAACATTCCTTTTATCAGCATATATTTACACCATAGTTCCTCACTTACTTTTTGATAACCCTGTTCTTTTTTGTTTGAAAAAAGCAAATTTTTCTTATTTTCAATCTGTACCTTAATCGAATCATCTTTTAAATAAGCTCTGACATGCTCAAGATAAAACTGCTCACTATAAGTTTTTATTTCATTTATTTCATAAGCATCAAGACGACTATGATGATAATAAATCGCCGTAAGCAAAACATTAAAATCCTCTTTTGTATAATCCGAATTATTTTTCAAAAAATCTTCTCTTGATAAAACCACAGCACTTAAAAATCCATGTGGAATCTGCTTATTTCTTTCCTTTTTCAGTTTAGGATTTACTTTTGTTTGAAAAATATAATTTGCCTTTCCAATGTCATGCTTTCTGCAAGCCTCTATAATCAATTTCTTCTCTTTTTCACTAAAATAGTTTTCATATAACTGAAAAAATTTTTCTGCACATTTTACTGTTTCTTCCAAATGTTCCTCTAAAGTTTTATGCTCTTCTTTTATCTGTTCTGTTAATAACTTCTCTCGATAATTCTGTAATAAATCAATTTCTTCTTTCTCTGACTCACTATCCTCTAGTATCGAAAGAATTTCTTCTATCCTCTCCAATATCAGTTTTTTCTTCTCTTCTGATAAAATAAAAGTTGGTGATTTTGCATAGTATTCCATTTATTTTTTCTCCTTCTTATCTATGACACTGTTATATGCTCATTCCAAAATGTAACTATTATCAAGTATTTTTCCTGCTATACTAATATTACAATATCATTATTATCGTCTACTAATACATTTCCAACAGATTCTCCATGAGGAAAATAATAAGCTTTCACTTTACCTCCATTCACCTTCCAACGACGTATTCCTTCTTTTGTTATTTCATACTCCTTTGTAAGTGTATAAACCGTAGCAATCCTATTTCCTATATCAACAGAAGAATTCATAGGAATATAAATATCATAATTTGCTATCGCTTCTTCTTCTTCTCTAAGCTCTACCTCCTCCACTTTTTTTATATCCAAAAGATCTTCATACCTGCCAAGCGCAAGATATACTTCAGGATTCTGCAACGATTGATAAACCTTTTCAAAATCACACTCAGAAGGAACAATATGAAAAACCATTTCATTACTACAAATTAATTCTACATAAGCAATTCCCTTAAATACACCATAAGACTGTTCTTCTTCCTGTATACAAAGCTGATGTCTTCCTTCTTCATATTTCGTTTTAAATGAAAAAGAATATCTGGTATATAATTCAGAAACAGTACCTGCATTTTTTCCCTGTATGCTTATCTTCATAGGATGAAATTCCCCTTTTGGAAAACCACAAGCTGTATGAATCATACCTAACACAGTGGAATATGGCGGCAAAGGATACGTTTCCTTAATAATAAAGCTGCTTGGTTTTCTATAATTCACTAAATTTTGAAAACATTCCACTCTAATTGCTTTCTTCATAATACTTGTCCACTTCTTTCTTGAAATAACAAAATGCATCTGCTATTGACTTTATTTTTATCTTCTGTTTTAATTCCGAATCATTTGCAAAAATTCCACTTATCATTCCTACCACAGTATTTTCTTTTATATCATCACTGCTTTCTATCATTTCTGTCAAAGCATCGATCCGAATTTTTCCCTTTTCCAAAATAATGCGATTTTCAAAAAATGGATTTTTTCTTTTATACCGACCACCTACTACAAAAATTGGTGCTAAATTTTCACGTCTTCCTTTAATATCTCTATATAAAAACTGAACCGTATCTAAAAAATCCTTTACTCTTTTTGCTCTTTCCTCTTGTGATAATGTTATCTCTCCATCTATTCCAACTCTATCTAGATCAATCGTAATCGTATAGCTATAAAAAGAACGATGAATCTCACTTTGTGCAATTACATTTTCAAAACTCTGTCTTTTTGCCATTCCCATATTTGTTAAAAACTCCAAATCGCTCTGATATGGCTCTAAAGAAATCGCATTACTTAATCTTACTACAGCACTTCTTGTAGAAGCACCACCTTTATTCCCTTTTGTATCCTCTTTTGAACTAGTTTTCATATAGCCAAACAAATCAATTTCTGGATATTCTTGAATCGTTGCAGAAGGCGCAAACTGTACTACGCCACTTTTCCCGTCCACTGGTGTTGTATCCCACCCCAACTGCTGAATAATATTATAGCGTATTGCTTGTCTGGAAATATAAGTATACTGTTCATAATTTCCTCTTGACATTTTTTTCAACGTAGAGATATTTCCAATTCCTTCTCCATAATTTGCACTTTCTGCAAGAAAAACCATTGTGAATGTAAGACCACATCTAGACATCTACTTTTCCTCCTTATTTTTCATATTTTCATAGTGACTTCCCTGTAATCCCAACAAGAAAGCGTATCCAAACTCTGCAAATGTATCTCTGTCTTTCAAAAACTCAATAAATTCATTTGGGATCTGCAATTTTGTAGAACAATATACTCTCATAACTATTTCCATAAAATGTTCCACATTTCCTACGGATAATGCATTTAATAATTGATATATTGTCCCTCTAATACAAGTATCCTCTGTAGATCCTTTCGCTTTTAATAAAGTATTTCTTAATTCATACCCTTTTTCCCTTACTGTATAACGATTCATCATTTCACCTCTCTCATTCTTACCATCATCTTTCCTCTGCAATAAATTTGTTCTAAGCTGAATCCGATAAACCAGATCTGCTTTCACTAAATTACCGCTCTTTTCTAATTCCATCTTAAGCAATCTATAAAGTATCCCATACTGTTTTCGATATCTTAAAATATTGAAAAGAACTTCTTCATATACATTCCAATATTCTCTTCCAATTTTTACATAAGGGTACTGTCCTAACCCCTTCAAACTACGTTGAATTTCCTCATCACTTAACAATAAAAGAACATCTTTTGCAATAATATCAAATGTATATCTGCTGTTTTCATCTGTTCCTCGTGTAATCACCTGTATATTCCCCAATTCTTCACTTTTCTCCTCCAACAATAAAACAATCGTCCTAGCAATCCATGAAGAATAACTTTCATTTTCTCCTTGTTTTGCATCTTTAGCCAACTTTTTATAAGGAGAATTTACGTTCCATAATGCCTCTACACTATAATTTTTATTAATAAATACAAATGTATGCCCCACTAATGTAAACCCCAAAGAAACCAATGAATAAACAAATGCACACATAGGGCATAAATAAGCATCCACTTTGCAATTCCAAAAAGCAGAACGTTTTCTTGATAAATCATCTGCCTGATCCTTCATAAATGCAATCGATAGCTTTTCTTTTTTTGTTTCACTCGATCCCATTCTTTCCCCACAGTCAATACATATATCCTTTGCTTTTTTCTCCTTTATAACAGTATATTGCCTCAAAGGTTCAGAAAAATCTACATCAAATATTTCTCTCATATCTTCTTTTGCATAAGTACGGTTTAAAAAACTTTTCCCATCCCAAAAGCGATTAATATAATTATAAATAATATGTTTCATGCAAAAAGTTTCTTTACACAAAGGCTGTTTTAAAAATTCATAGAGTTCCTGCAGCCGTCTGCATAATTCTTCTTTTTCCATATTTTCCTTTAACTTACTAGCTTTTAACAATTCATATACATTAGGATTCTCTATCTTCTGTTTTATATTATCAAATCCTGACTGACAACTATTTGATAATAACTTCTCATTGATAAACTTTAAATCCTCCTTACAGTCTGCACTCTTCCATTCCTCCTTTTTTGCCTTATCAAGAATACTTTCTATTTTCTCCAATATCTTTTGATAATTTGCCAATGAACCATATCTTTTCACAAATGCCTTAAAATACAAATCTGTCCAATCTGTCTTTCCTACAAATTCTCGATCCAGCCATACTGCCTGCTTATCTTCTGTAATCCCATAATCGCTATCTTCTTCAGCATCCGCCTCTTCCAGCAAATACTTTAATCCAACAATTCCAGCATTTTTTAAAAAATCACCCATCGATACTATCATTCTATCCACCCTATCGCCTCCCTTCTAACCAATTATTTCAAATTTTCCATGTCCTTCTGAACGTCTTACGCCCATTCCTGCTAAATATAAAACATTCAATAACTGACAAGAGCCAGTCAATTTAAATATTCCAAGTGATGCATCTGTATTCCTACCAAACACAGGAGAAACAACTTTCTTTCCCTTTATTGTCTGAATAGAAAAATTTTCCGTTGTTACATTTATCCCCATTCTATCAAGAAAAATATCAATATTTTCTTTTAACGCTTCCTCAAATCCCTCCATTTCACAAGTATAATAAATATCCGAATTATCACCTGAATTATGCTTTCTTACCATTAATGGACTTTGCATTTTAACTACAATTTCGTTTTCCTTTATTTCATTTAAGCGTTTCATATGTACTGCTGCTAATTCCATAGAATTCCCATTCATCGAATATTTCTTATACTTCATTTTCTGAAATGCATTAAAAAAATGCAGAAGTTCTGTGAAATTTACATCTGAAAAAAACAATGAAAACTCTTCTTTTTGAAGGTCTATTCTTTCTCTATTAAATTTTGCTCCCGGAAGTAAATAAGAATATGTAAAACCTTTTATAATAGACTGCTTTTTACTATACAATTTTTCATAAAAATCCTGCGAATATGACTGTACTGCAGCTTTAAAAAAACTAATCACAATCCTATCCATCTCTCTTGGCAGCCAATTTTCTTCTAACCGAAAAACCAATTTATAATGATACACACTATCACCCCTATCTTTATTATAAAATTCATTTTACTACCTATCATATTAAATGTAAAGATTAAAAAAACATTTCCTCTTCCCACATCCCATGTTATAATAAAAAAAACATATCCAAGAAAGGAACAATCCCTCATGCAAATCTTATTTAAAATCATAAAAAACGGCTGTCTTCTGCATAACAAAGTGATCAATAATACTTCCAGTCTAACTCGTACCAAAAAAATATTTGCTGCCATCGATCAAATCTGTTATGACTTTGATTTAAGCAAACCAATCTGGTTAGATTCCAATATCACAGAATTCAAACGCCATAACAAAATCCGTTTCTATAAAGATAACTTTATCGATGAAATTAATTTTGATCATTTAGAAATGGAAGTAATTGATTAAAAAAATTACTCCCTAAAAATTAATGAAAAGGCGGACGCTGAAATTGAAAAAAGGTCTATTCCGAACCTGGTGCAGACCTTTCTTCGATTTTGGCGTCCCCCCTCCAAAAGAAACTCCCTACTACAGAAAATTTTAAACATTTTGCTTTTGTGCTTCCTCTATATCCTTTAACTCATAGTCTTCCATCTGCCTATCAGAAAATACCGCCTCAACCTCTTCTATTCTCTGCTCCTCTGTCAAACTGGCACTTTCCATTTTCTTCTTTTCCCGATTTTCTTCTATAAAATATCCAATCGCCGCAGCTCCTATCATCAATAAAATAGATACCACCTCTATTATTACAGAAGCTGTAACCGATATAGTCTGCATATCAAGTGAACTGCCTTTATCTAAAACAACTCCAATCCAAGTTGTAATAAATCCCAATGATATTGTATAAAGCTGCGAAAATACAGCAATTACAGAAATCTGTTCTCCTTCTTTTAAAAGAACAAACTGCCAAATATACAAAAGAAACATTACAATTCCAAGTCCATTCATCCAAAACATCGTTTTAAAAAAACTTTTAAAATGGGAACGAAATACCGTCGCTACCCACCCCCAGTAATACAATACAGTAAATGGAGCTGCATACATCCATATCATTCCAATTACCGGCAGTTGCACCATAACATAATAAAAAAATCCAATTACAATAGGAGATACTGCAAGAAGAATCAGCATCCCTTTCTCCTGTATCGTATCATTCTTACTTTCCAATTTCTTTTCCTCCAACTCGATTCGATCTATAAGATCCTATACATGCTAATTAAAATCACTTTCCCGAAGCAGTACTGCATCGGAATCCTTTTTTTTCGAAAACAATCTTCCAAACAACTTTCGATTTCTTTTCTCTGCTTTCTCTATTGCATCATCAATAATATCTTGTACATCTTCCATTACAATATTTTTCTTATTTGCATATACTGCGTCAATTTTAGCCGATAAAGCAAGCATTGCCATATCATCTACTATATAGTGATTCTCCAATGCATAATTTTTTGCTGTTTCTGCCCACTCTGCAATATTACACTCCTTTAATTCAATCCGATGCGTAAAGCAAACCCCAATCTGCGGAACATCTGCCAGCAGCCGTTCTATGGATGTTCTGGTATCCTCTAAAACGACAATCATTCCGCCCGTATAATCTCCCATTGCTTCCAATAACTCTGTAACAGTGGCCATCCGCATCTCTCCTGCATGTTCAATAATCAAATCTGCCCCAACCAATCGGCTGATCGATTCCTTAATACCCTTATTATTTAAACGATCTCCAGAGATTTTAGCGATCTTTCTGCCCTTTCGTCCATTTAAACGATTCATTGTCTTAATCAGTGAAACTGCCAATGTTGTTTTTCCTGATTTTACTTCACCCATCAAAAGAATATTTCCAAACATAGAAGTTTCTGCTTCTTCTCCAATCTGCTGTGTTTCATATAGAATTTCTGCTATCTGCTGCTCCACACCCGGCATATAAAGATAATTAGCAAATATCCCTTTCCATTCTTCTGTCAGTTCCAATGGCGGTTCTTCCTTTTTCTTTTGCTCTGTCTTTTTTCTAATTTCAGATTTCTTTTCCGGTTTTGCCTCTGTTTCCATTGCTGTCTTCTTTTCTGAAGGATTCTCAGATATCTGTTTTGATACATTTTTCTTAGAAGTCTTATTTGATACTTTTGGTTTCTTTCCCAAAATCTCTTCTTCTAATCCTCGGTTTCCCATTCTTCCAAGCAAAAAACTCTCTGGATTATATCCGGCTGCTTCATAATAAGCATCCTCCGGCATCATCTCTACTCCATAGATATATCCAAAATCCTCTTTTGAAGATACCTGCTCTACCTTTTCCTTTGTCTGATTCTCCTGATAACCTTCCGCCTGATAAGAAACATCCTCCGGCATCTCTTCCACACCATAACTGCGAGTCATAATATACTGATAAAATTCTTCCTTTGTTCCACCTTCTGGAAACTCTTCATATTCTAAATCTTCTTCTAAGTCTTCCTCTAAATTCTCTTCTAACACTTCTTCTGAGTTTAACTGCTCTTTCTTATCTTTATCCTCTTCTGCAATATACTCATCTTCTTTCTTCTCTTCTACAGCTTCTTCTGCCTCTTCACTCTTTTCTGCTAAATCAGCCATTTTATTTAAAAACGGCTGTGGATCATAATCAGGAATACGATAATAGACTTCTATTGGAACTTCATTGGTGTCTAACTTACTCAAAGAAAACGAAGCCTCTATATATTCCGGCTCTTCTTCTGGCACTTGATAATAAAACTCTCCTCCAAAAAAATTTCCATCTAAAAACTCCGCATCTTCTTCCTCTTCTACCTCTATCTCTTCCGATTCCTCTCCTTCCAGATTTTCCGTCACATCCTCTTTTTCCCGTTCTTTTTCAAAATTTTCCTGTGCCTGAAGCTCTTTTTTTCCCTTAAAATCATCCTTATCTTTTTCTACACCCTGTATTTTAGAATCATCCGAATAAATATCTGCCGTTTGAAGTGGTCTTTCTTTTCTTCCCGCTCCAAAAACAGCTCCTGTTTCCTGCCATATACTTTCAGAAACTCTTCCTGCCTTTTTACCAGCAGTAAATAAACTATTTGACTCTTCCTGAAATGTTTCTGTATCCTGTCCTGTTTCTGCTGTTTCTTCTGCAGTATAAAAAGCAGCTTCTCCCTCTAACCCAACAGGTGTACCTACCTCCTCTTCCGACATACCAAAAGCTGCTCTAACTTCTTCTAGTCCTCCAAAAGCATTTTCCGCTGCCCCAAACACTCGTCTTGTTTCTTCCTCTGCCTGTTCAAAATTTTCTCCTGCTCCATTATTTGGATATGGCTGCATAGGCACATTTTGCGTAAAAGAATCCTTTGACAAGCTTCTATCTCCAATCAGAGAAGAAATCGGCTGCGTCATCATATTTTTAAATTTTTCCCGCTCTCTGCGCAAATCACGTGTAGCGGCAAACATCGCATCCCGTTCCTCCTGCTCACTCTGATATTCCTCAAAATAAGATCTCTCCGACGGATAAGATGCCTTCTGACGCTCTTCTGCCTCCATAATCTCCTGCACACTTTTTGTAAGTGCTGCCTGCAAATTATCTGTAGCATACATCCTATCATGATGCCTTTTCTGAGAACCAGAAGCTGATGCCGTCACAGTCACTGTTTCTTTTTGCTCTTTTTGCTGATTCTCTTCCTCTTGTTTTTTCTTTAAATGTATATTGTATTTTTCTTGCTGACTTGGTGAAAGCGGGGCATGAAGCATTTTTAGCTCCATTGCCTTATCCACATACTGTCCCTCTCCAAACCAAAGAATCAATTCATCACATGCAGCTACACATTTCTGATTATAGCCTGCCTTATGATAAAGCTTTGCCAATTCAAACGACCATCTCTCATCCAAATCCTGATTCTTTAACTCTTCTAAAATTGCAATCTGACTTTCAATTGGCTCTCCTTTACGTCTGCTTAATTGATAAAGCAATTCAAAACGAGCCGTATCCTTTGGAGCTAATTCACTAAATTCTTGTATATAACGCTCCGCCTCTTCAAACTCTCCAGCATCAATACAAACATCCGCCATTTGGTACACAAGTCTGCGTCCTAAAGGTGCTCGATTCCGTGCTAATTGAAAAATTTCTTTTGCATCTGCATATCTTCCGACTGCCTGATATACGCAGCCAACATTTGTCAGCATATTAATATTTCTTACTCTGCGCCAGTCAATCCCATCCGCAACTTTTGCCGCCGTCTTAAAATCACGCCGGTCAATTAACTTCATAATCTGATCCGCTTTTATATTGTATTCGTATTTATCCACGACTCTTCTCCTGTCCGTACTTTCCATTCTTCCATTTCTATTACTCAATACATTTTTTCCTTACTATCAATAGTATCACATGCCTTTTCCCTTGTCAAAACTTATCAAAAAAATCCTACTTAATTTTTTCCACCTAATTTTTTCGTAAGAGGGGAACGCTGAAATTGGAAGGAAGGTCTATTCCGAACCCGCTTGCGCTTAACATTTCCTCGTAGCGGACACATAAGACACGAAAAAACCGTGCTTAAGTCCCGACGGGAAATGATGATCCTTCATAGACCTTCCTTCCAATTTCAACTAATTCTGCCAGCCAAAAAATCACATTATTGCAAAAATTATCAAATGCAGTCACAACACGCCCTAGGCGTGCTGATACAACTACTGAAGCTAAGTATAGTTATCCAGCCCCTTTTTTTCATAAAATACCAGTGTTAATTTTTCATTGATGGTCTTAAAACTGCCAGTCTGTTGATATCCCATTTTCTCATACAAATGACAGTTGCGAGATTCCTGCAAAATTGTAGCCAGTTCCCAGTTCTCACTTCCATGCACTTCCTCGCATAGTCGGATTTCTTTCTGCGCAATGCCATGATTCCAAAATTCCGGCAATATAAATATTGGGGAAATTCTCTTGCTTTTTCCCGTTTCCTTTTTATCAACAATACAGATAGCCCCGACTTTTCGTTGTCCAATACAGATAAAATAATAAAATGTAAAGTCCTGCTTCAAGCGTGCTTCTACTTTTTCTATATTTTCATTTGCAGGACTGGTGTCAAAATCTTGGTATTTCTCTAGTAATTCTTTAAAAACATCGACCTGCATAGCATATATTTCTTTTGCATTATCAATATCCGCTTTTAATAATGTTACTGAATCTTCAATATCCATTGTTCTAATTGTCATTGTCACCATTCCTCCTAGCTATTCATTCTGAATTTCTCCAATCGATAATGTTGCTCGTCATCCAGTTCTTTTATCCCATTTTTATATTCATATCCCTTTTTCCGATAAAATTCCACCGCTGTAATAGATGCGGGAATTTCGATTCTTTCCGCTCTTAAAAACAGTTCATCAGATTCAAGAGTATCAATGATATAACTGCCGATCCCCTGCCCATGAAACTCCGGCAATACAAAAATAGTAAGTAATATACTTTCCGTAGGGCTTCCCCAAAAACTTGATATAGAACCAACACCCACAATTTTATCTTCATTCCAAAATACATACACATTTGCATATTCTGCCACACCTTTGAACCAATT
>CAJUGZ010000126.1 GCA_910585855.1 uncultured Lachnospiraceae bacterium
CGCCCCTTTTTTTGCACACACTGCATGGAAGCAGTATGTGCAAAAAATTCTAGGTTTTTCAGCAGAAGCCTAAGAACTTCTAGCTTTTTTCCGAAGTCACTGCAGTCTGCCCACTGTTTTCCAATCTGGCTGTTTTTTGGCTGTTGAAAAGAAGGAGCAGGCATCAGTGATCTTCCCATTTCAGCGTCTGGGTTAGGTTAAAATTTTACTATACGAAATATCAGTCACTTATAATTGTGCCGTTTGTTGAAATGATTACAACTTGCCATGGAATAAATTTTTGGCTGGTTTGCAGAGCGGCTTTTACGGCTTGTTCTAGTCCGCCGCAGCAAGGTACTTCCATACGCACAATCGTAACACTTTTTATGGAGTTATTGCGAATAATATCGGTTAGTTTTTCTGCATAATCAATACTGTCAAGTTTTGGGCATCCGATTAGTGTAATATGGTTGCGGATAAACTTATTGTGAAAATCTCCGTATGCATAGGCTGTGCAGTCAGCGGCAATTAATAGGTTTGCATTTTGGAAGTAAGGGGCATTGATAGGAGCAAGTTTTATTTGTACAGGCCATTGAGTAAGCTGGCTGTTTCTTTCTGTATTGTATGCAGAAGAAGGAGTGGAACTTGGGCGGATTTCTCTTGCTGCACTGCCGGGACATCCGCTGAAGTTTGAGTTGGCTTTTTGTTGTTTGGCAGCTTTTACTGCTGCTTCATTATAAGCGTCGGCTTCTCGTTCGATAAAATGAATTGCTTTTGTAGGGCAGGCAGGAAGGCAATCTCCTAATCCATCGCAGTAATCATCACGAAGCAGTTTTGCTTTTCCATTTACCATACCGATAGCGCCTTCATGACATGCATTTGCACAAGCTCCGCATCCATTGCATTTGTCTTCTTCAATTTGTATAATTTTTCGAATCATTTTTTTCCTCCTAAAGGTTTTTTATAGATGGGTTTATTGTAAATTTATTTTGCTGTTAAAATTTTTTAATGGTGGTGTATTTGTCTTGACGTTATGTTGACAGTATAATACAATAAAAATAAAATATCTGTTGTATTTACAACGAAAGTGAGAAATGGATGAAAAAATATTTACCAATTATAAAAAATTCAAAATTATTTTCTGGAATTAGTGAAGAAGAGATTGAATCGGTTTTAGATTGTTTGTCGGCAGAGAAACGTTCTTTTCAAAAGGGAGAGTATATTTTTCGAGTGGGGGAGCATATTGTAGAAGCGGCATTATTGTTAGAGGGATGTGCTTATATTCAGAAAGAAGATTATTGGGGAAATCTTAGTATTTTAAATGAAATTTCACCGGGAGAGCTCTTTGGAGAAGCTTATGCTGTGCCTCAGAGTGAGCCTATGGTCAATAATGTACTTGCAGTGACACCTTGTGAAGTGCTGTTGATTAATTTGCAGCGTATTTTTATGGTTTGTCCTTCAAACTGTGGGTTTCATACGCAGTTGATTCAAAATCTTTTTATTGCGATTGCATCAAAAAACAGAATACTGACGCAGAAGTTAGAGCATATGTCACAGCGTACCACAAGGGGGAAGCTGTTGTCTTATCTGTCAGAACAGTCAGTAAAGTCAGGAAGTTCTTTTTTTCGAGTTCCTTTTAATCGGCAGCAGTTGGCAGATTTTTTATCGGTGGATCGCAGTGCAATGTCGAATGAATTGTCAAAGATGCGAAAAGAGGGAAAATTAGATTTTCAGCGGAATTATTTTACTTTAAAATAATAAAGAGTTTTTGTAATAGGAGTTTAGCTTTTTGGAGGGGACGCCAAACTCCGAAGGAAAGTCTGTACCGGGTTCGCTTTCACTTAGCATTTCCTACTTTTTATAGCGGACATATAAGGTGCTAAAAGACAGCAGGACAGCACCTAAGTGCCGATGGGAAATGATGACCCTTTGCAGACTTTCCTTCGGAGTTTGGCTGTGTATTTTCAGTAGAAAACAGAGTGATGGCAGAAATTTGTTGAGAGTATTTATAATAAAAATATAAGTAGGGTTTAGTCGGCAAACTGTTTTCCTGTATGATCCATATGAAATTCTCCTGTATGGATTAACTGAGAAATCGGAACAATTTCATATCCTTGATTCTTTAGTCCGGTGATAACACTTTCTAGTGCATCTGCGGTATAGGTAGCGCCGTTATGCATTAAGATGATAGCACCAGAATCTAGATTTTTATGGTTGACTACTGTTTTAATAATACTGTCTACCCCATAGTCTTTCCAGTCTAAACTGTCTACAGACCACTGTATGGTATAGTAGTCTAGGGCAGTAGCGGCTTTGATTAAATCGTTGTCATAGTCGCCGTAAGGCGGACGAAATAGGGTCATTTCTATACCAGTTAGTTCTTTCACTTTATTATGTACGCTCATCAGTTCTTCATTGATTTCTGAAGTGTTTAGTTTACTCATTTCCTTATGATTTTGGCTGTGGTTTCCTAGATCATGCCCGGCAGCGGCGATAGCTTTTACATCTTCTGGATAACTGTTTACCCAGCCTCCCGTCATAAAGAAAGTAACATGGACATTTTGCTCCTTTAAGATTTCAAGAATTCGTTGTGTATCTTCGTTTCCCCATGGTGGCAGTAACTTGCGGCAAAATATAAATTTTATTTTTTACAGAATAATCAGATTAGATAGATAAGCTGCTTATTTCGTCTGGAGTAATTTGGCATATTGGATAAACTATATTTCATATGTTAGGATAAACAGGCTAAATTAATTTTTAGATATTGTATAGGAAGGATATATTGATTGAAAGACAAAGAGCAAGAAACAATATATTACACGATTGAAAGAGAGTTTTTATCGGAAATAACTACTATAGAACTTGTAAATCGTATTATTCAGCAACATATAAAAAAACAATTAGAAAAAGAAACAGATTCTTTATAAAAGATAAAAAAGGAAATAGTAAAGAGGGGAAGAGCCGTAATTATGAAGAAATGTATGCTTTTTAAAGTAGCTGGATATATTAGATTATCCAAAGAAGATGGTGATAAAACAGAAAGTGACAGCATTGGAAACCAGAGAAAACTGATTATAGATTACTTGAAAAACAAAGACGAATTTGTTTTATATGATATCTATATTGAAATGTAACTTACTTATTTAATACAAATCGAGAGCAGACCCAGAATAGACCTTCCTTCCAATTTCAGCGTCCCCCAATTTACAACATAAAAAGGTTCGTTTGTAACATATCAGTTTTTTTATTTGTGATGCTGCCGATATAATAATAAAATGTTTTTTGTAAGGAAGTGAAGATATGCGTATTGGAGTGTGTGACGATCAGAAAAATGTAAGAGAGATGATTGCTCAAGAAATAAAATATTGTGCTTTGGACTGCCAAGTTATAGAGTATGCGTCTGGAGAAGAAGTACTTGCAGAAAAGAATTTTTTGGATATCTTATTTTTGGATATACAGATGCCGGGGATTTCTGGTATGGAAACAGCAAGGCAGCTTAGAAAAGCAGACAGCCATTGTTCTATTATCTTTGTGACAGCGATAGAGGATAGTGTATTTGAGGCATTTGATGTAGATGCTCTTCATTATTTGATAAAGCCATTTACAAAGGAGAAACTAAAAGAGGTTTTGAAAAAGGCAATTCGTTATCAGAAAGATTGGATAGCTTTGAAGGGAGAAAAAGAAAAAAAGAAAAATCAAAATATAATTATTACTGCAGGAGGAGAACATACAACGGTTCGGATTCAGGATATTGTCTATGCGGAAGTGTTTAACCGCAAGGTTATTTTGCATATGTTGGATGGTGATATTGAGTATTATGGAAAATTAAAGGATTTAGAGGAAAAGACAGGGGATAATTTTTATCGGACACATAGGGCATTTCTTGTGAATTTTAGCTATATTAAAAAGTATGATGCAGCTTTTATTACTATGGAGAGAGGAAAGGCTCTTATAGCGAAGCAAAATTACAGGGAATTTGTAAAGAGATATTTGCGTTATAACCGCAGAGAGGATTAAAAGAATGATAGATGCAAAAATTATGCAGGTAATGCCATATGTTTGTTTTATATTAGATATATTGCTGACAATATATTCTGTAATCTGGTTTCTAAAACCATTTATAAAAAGATATAGAGATGCTGTTTATATAGGGTTGGTATATTTTTTTGCAGTATTATTATTTGGATTGATACCGCCTAAAATAGGGAAAACTGCGATGTATTGTCTTGGAGCGGCAGCAGTTTTAATTGCGATGTGTATTTTTGATCGGAGAAATTATCGGCAGAAAGTATTTCTTATATTGCTGTTTTTATCTATAGTACAGCTTGCCTCTGCTCTGGCGGATATATTATATGATTATACTTATAGTATGGCTCAAAAAATATCTGTTATTTCTCAAAACAATAATAAAGTTTTATGGACAACGCTATATATTTTGATGTGTATCTTTTATCTGCTTGTGAAATTTTCTATACTGTTGATTGGAATACAGTTTATTACAAAAGAATATATCTGCAAAAATACTGAGCTGATGACAAAGGAACTGTTTATGCTCTCAGTATTTCCACTTATAGGAATTGGCGGATATTTTGTTATGCAGTACTATCGAATATTTTATATTATAAAAGAAGGAACACTTTCCGCAAAAATAGATCTAGTTTCTCTCTTTTTTTATGCTATGCTTTTGATTGGTATGGCTGTATCCCTTATATTATATCAAAGTATCAAAGCGGAACAGGAAGAAAGGATGCAGGATAGGCTTTTGGCAGGGCAGATAAAGGATATGAAACATCATATCGCTCATGTGGAGGAACTCTATGGCGGTATAAAAGGGCTGAAACATGATATGGCAAATCATATTGCTACACTTGAAAAACTCTATGCAGGCAAGGGAACAAAAGAAGCAGATGCCTATGCTGCCAGACTGAAAGCATCCCTTGCAGATGCAGCAGGCTCTATTCGAAGCGGAAATCCGGTTACTGATGTTGTATTGTCAGAGCAGAAAAACGAGGCAGAGAAAAAGGGAATCTGTTTTTACTGTGATTTTCATTATCCCGTCGGTTCTTGTATTGAAGCATTTGATATAAGCATAATTTTAAATAATGCTTTGAGTAATGCAATAGAGTATGCGGACGCACAAAACGGAAAGAAAAAATATATTTCTCTTCGTTCCTATCGAAAGAATAATGCCTGTATGATAGAGGTGCAAAACAGCTTTTCAGGTCAGGTCAAGATTGAAGCAGATACTGGTTTGATACAGACTTCAAAAGAACAGGGACTGCATGGCTATGGACTTGTAAATATCCGCCGGACAGCCGAAAAATATTATGGAGATATTGATATTACGCAGAAGGATGGAACGTTTTGCCTTACTGTTATGCTGATGATGGAATAAAGTAGAGAATTTGACCATATGCTGTGTTTTGTGGCAAGAGAACACCGAAAACCGAAGGAAGTTTTATTTTGGGTTTGCTTGCGCTTAGCATTTCCTCGTAGCGGACACATAAGGTGCGAAAAGGAAATACACAGACAAAATGGAAAGAAAGGTCTGCGCAGGGTCATCATTTCCCGTCGGCACTTAGGCACGGTACTTTCGTGCCTTATGTGTCCGCTACGAGGAAATGCTAAGCGAGAGCGGGCTCGGAGTAGACCTTTCTTTTCATTTTGGCGTCTGGTTTTTGGCATCCGGTTTTTGGTATCCGGTTTCTAACATCCAGATTGATTTAGTTTAAGGTTTTTAAAAATTCTGTACCTTGGTTTATGACTTTTTGGTATCTTTTTTCATTTACGCTTTTTAACCATGCAATTTTTCCTGAGATTTCATGTATGGTACTGCCAGATACAGAACCGCCGGATTCTTTTAATTTCTGTGCATTATGTATAGAAGCCTTTAATATTTTAACCCATTTCTTAGGAACACCGATTTCCTCATTGTTAATTACAATGCCGGTAATATACTGTCTGTTGTTTTTTCTGAGTATATGAGTTTTTTCTTTTTTCATATGGAAGCCTTCTGCTTCAATAATTTTATTAATGCTGTTTAAAAAGTTTCCTACAGCAAAATTATTGGTATCGCCTACATAGCTAAAGCTCATATCATCTGCATATCTTGTATAGGTAATTTCTAACTGTTGGCATAATCCGTTGATTCGTTTATCCATATTTCTGCATATAATATTTGTGATCATAGGACTTGCCGGGGATCCCTGCGGCAGTATTCTGTCGGATGTCTTAATATATTTTATTTCTCCTTTTATTTCAAGCGGTATTCTTTCACAGTAGGTACAAAGCATAGCAAGCAGTGATGCAATATAACCAGAATAGCCAAAGGATTGATACAGACCTCTTACACGTTCAAAGGTAATGGTAGGGAAAAAGTTTTCCAAATCAATATTGATCAATAGATCAGGGCTTGTATGGTGTGATTTTGCGCTTGTAAGGATCGATCTGGATTTAATAAATCCATGGGATAAATCAGAAACCTCTACTTTTTGCAGAATCTGCTCTAATATTTGTCTTTGCGCTGCTTTTAATTGTGTTTTTGGGGCAGCGATATGGCGTGTTCCGCCGCTTTTTTTCGGTATATCAAAGCGGTAATAGTTGTCGAATGTAACGACATCTCTATGATATACCAAATAGCGTAATGTGCTGTATTCTATCTGCAGAAATTTTGCAAGTTCTCTGTCTGTTTCGATTACAGGCATTTGATTTTCTTTTAGCTTTTCTGTATTTGTTTCTTTTTTGGCTAACAGGCTAGAATAGCCTTTACCAATAAATACAATATTTTCTGCTTTCCGTTTGTTCCATGCTTCAGATTTTAACTGTTTTTGACGTTCTCTTTCCGCTTTTCTCTCTGCTCTTCTGGCGATAGATTCTTTCATGATTTCCTGAGAAACCACAGCACGGATTTTTTCATAATCCCATGTATTTTGATATTCTTTTTTTAAATGAGAAAGCTTTTTTTCAATTTCCTCTTTTTCCTGATAGAGATTTGAAAGCTTTTCGGAAAGTTTTTGAAATTCGTTCAGCAGCTTTGTTCTGTTTTCAAAGTCCTGTGCCGTTTCATTTTGCTGGCGTTCATATGGAGTTGGCAGATTATTAGGCCAAAATCCGTATTCCTGCATTTTAAGAAGGGTAAATTCTTTTTTACCCATATTATTTACTAAATTTCTATATTCGGCTTTTGCATCCATTATAATAACATCTCCATAATATCATTGATTTTGTATTCTTTTTCATATTCTAAATTTTTTAGCTTTAATAATTTATAAGAAGCAACATAAAGGGCAAGAATATGGGCACATGGATCGGAAAGATTTCTTTCGCCTCTTCTAAATTTCTGACAGTTGCAGTCGAGTTTTGTAATCTGCCCGTCTTGGTCAATTACGATTTCAGTTGAGGAGAATTGCCCGTTTTCTTTGTATGTTGTTTTAAATATAAATTCCTGCTGTTGCGAATATCGGATTGTCATATTGTCAAATGTAAGATTGCTGATTTTTTGTACATGCGTTTCAATATCGGAAACTTCATAGAGTTCTTCCGGGATAGGAGCATTGCATAAATGGCGGAAACGCACTTTGTTATTGATGAGATCAAAATAACCTTCACCTTTCCGAAACAGCATACCAACACCTGCTTTTATTTTATCGCTTTTTTCATTTGGAAGGCAGCTAGAAATTTCTTCCATAGATAAACAGCGTTTTTCTTTCAGCAGTTGATAGATATTTTTATAGCAGCCTTTGCCTGTAAATCCTGCCATAATATTAAAGGCAGTTCCTTTTACCCAGTCATTTGAAGACCATGAAGAGAAACCAATCGTCATTTGCATAGTACCCATATCCGCACGGATAAATTGAGGCATACCAAATCCTAAGAGGCGTACATAAAATGCTTTTGACAGAGGAATTAATTTTTCGGCTACAAGCCAGCGTCTTCTGCCCCAGATTTTTTCTTCTCTTTTTTGATTGCCCTGATAAATGGTGTTTAGAGTAAGCACTGTTCCGAAAGGTTCAAATACAATCTGTACTCTTTGCTCGGGATCTAAAATCCATTTCATATAGCGGGGACTTTTCTTTTCTTTGTGTTTTCTTAAAAATGCACAGATATCATACATATCCGAAGGTGAAAGCTCTAATTCTATTCCAGACAGTGCTGCAGCGGAAGATACTTGGTTAAAGCCTTTGATCCATGTTTCAGGCAGATCAATTTTCTTTTCGATATATTCTGGTACAATATCATTGTCGATGGTAAAGCCTTCTGGATTAACCGATAATGTAACATCGGTATAGCTTCGGAATCGCTGCATTTCCTTTTCTAGTTTGGCGGAAAAGTCAATATTTGTTGTTCCCAATTTTGGTGTCTGCAATAAGTCGAATTCATTCATAGATACAGACAGGCAGCCATAAGTGGATTCATCAATCGAAAATGCTTCAAAGGAAACTTGGTCATTATGCACAGTTATAACTGGATCTAGTACAAACCATAAACTGTAATCTCTGTCCTTGATAAATTTCCAAAAATCCCGTTCGATTTTATAGTAATCTTTCCATGCGTCATATTGGTCGATTTGCTGCTGCAAATTTCTTTGTATCTTTAATAAGTCGTTTATTTCATTTCTTTTATGTAAAATCTCAGAATCACAAGAATCCATATCTTTTTTTAAAGATTTTCTGATGTTTGGCATATATTCTTTATGTGCCTTTACACGCCGCTCGATTTCTTCATCAAGCCATTTAAAATAATCGGTTCTTTCTTTTGTCTTTTTTCTCGTATCGGAAACTACAATTTCTCTTAGCATAAGCATAGCATCACGGAACAGTAACGGATGCTTTAATTTTCCGCAGAAAGAAACTTTCTCATCACGAGATAAGTCAGGACTTAGCCCTAAAGTTGCTTGATTATCAGCTTGTGTGCATCGGGAAGGGCTTGCGTATTTATAATCTACTTTCATAAATTGCTTACCTCCTTCTGAATCTGAGCAAATGTTACAAGTGCTCTTTCAGAATCTATTTTGCTGTTTGTACTTCCAATATCAAGAAGTATATGCTCAATTTCCTGCCTCTTTTCAGGATAGTAGTTCAAAAATAAAGGAATGGTATGATAGATGGAATCCTTGCTTTTTGAAACTTTATTTGGCAGATATAACAGGGTTTTGATATAATAAATATATAAATCCGGGTTTGCTTCCTTTAAATCAGAAAGAGTATGATTTATTTTTCCAGAAAGATACGCTTTTACTTCTACGCATGGATGTTCCATCATACGGGAAATAAACAGTGTCGGAATTTTATTTCCATACCAGTCCTCTAACTTTTTAAGACCGTATTGATAGGTTCTTTCAATAGGAGAATCCAATAAAATCATATGCAGTTTTTCTCTTTTTTCGATTTCCATATCTTCAAATACAGACTGGGCGATCTGGTTTAAAGCATATGCATTACATTCAAAGAGCAGCAAAAGAGTGGACGTTCTTTCAGCAAGTGCAGTCTTTTGCCGGCTGACGATCTCGGTAAGTGTTTTTACAAGTATTTTCGAACCGGTTTCTAAAATAGACAAAATTAAGCTGTCTTTCGGAAGGGTATCCTTTTTGCATGATTTTAGTAAGGATATGGTATTATATTCTTTTTCAGAAATGCGGTTGTGCTGTAATTCCATATCTTGGAGTGTATCTTTTAATACATCATATGGCATGGAGAATATAATTGTTTCTGTTATATCAAAAAGAAAGCTAGGAATTGTCTGAAGGCTTGACAGCAGAGGGATAAAATAGTGTATCAGTTCTTGCTGTTCCTCTGTTGATGCAGCATCCAATTTGCAGACAGATTTTAATAATAAATCTAGGATTGGCTCAGGGAGTTCTATCTGCTGTTCCAAAAAACGTTCTCTTTTTTCAGCAGTAGATTTTAAAAAGGTAATATATTCTTCCGTTGTAAAATGGCTGATATTATCTTCTAATATGCCATACCATGTTTCTATGGTATTTAAAAAGAGAAATGCAGCGATATGTTCTGGTTGGAAATTTCCATTTGTCCGTTTAAAATATTTTTCTGCAATCTTCCATAATTTTTCTGATGATGTGTTCATTAAAGAAATCATAATATCTGCATCAAATTCCTGTAATGCTTCTAATTTTGGCAGCAGTATTTTTTCAAATAATTTTGCTGTTTTTTCATAAGGTATGTTTGAAAATGCAATCAGTTCTTGAATCTCATAGGAGTCTAATTTATGATTGATATTGGCTTTTTCTAATAAGCTGTAACAGAACTGGTGTACTGGCAAAGTCTTTGCATGTTGGGCTATAAAGATAACATCGGCAAGATGTTTCTGCCATATAGAGTGTTCGGCTTTATCATTATTTGTAATTATTTCTCTAAAATATCTGTTAAAGAAGAAATTAAAAGAAATATCATTACAATAAATAGTTGAATTATCATGGTCAGTATAGCTTACCAGCATTTCACGTGCAGCTGTTATAAATTTCACCTCATCCGTTGTCTGGTATTCGTCAAGCGTTCTTCTAAGATAACGTACATAATAGTTATATGCATTTACGTTGCCGCTTTTTTTAAAATGACAAGCAGTTCTTGGGGTATCTAAATAGTAAGCAATTTTCCCGATAGCATCTGCCATTTCATATGCCTTTGCTGTCTGTATTGTATTTTTAAATGCAATATTATTTATATTTTTTCCGTCTGTATAGGTATTTTTTTCATAACGGATTTCTTTTTCCAAAGCATATAAAATTTTTTGATAAGCATTTGGTTCGGCTAAATATTCTTCGAGTTCTTTGCCTTTTAATTTTTTATTATATAATAAATCTAAGTATTTAATATGAAAATCCATTTCAGGAAGTGTCTGGTATATAAACTTTATTTGTTTTTGCAGCAGCTTTGCATCAAACAGGCTGATATATTGATGGATGCATCGTTTCAGTCCGTTGTGATATCCTGCATTTCCCCATAGCATATCTCTTTTATCAATTCGTTTTGCAGTTTCTAATAGGATTGGATTTTTTTGTGCTGTAAGTTCCTGAAAAATACCGCATGCCAGCTCAATGCTTGCCGTTTTTAAAAGACGTTCGTATTCTTCAACAGAAGGCTGCATTTGGATAAATTGGCTTAGATATTTTTTTCTTGTATATAATCTTTCTTTAGAAAACATATTTACAATCGTTTCCATATAAGGGCTGTCTGCTTCAAAACCAAATAAATCACTGGGCTGTTCAATTAGTGTAATATCTTGAAAGCAAATTTGATTATCTTTTAAATAAGTAATATAATCTGTATAATTTTTTTCTTCATAATAGTTGAAAACAGCCGCTGGTTTTATTTCATAAAATTCGTTGATAATATACTGTCCGTCAATTTCTGTACGATTCTGCCAGCCTGTTGTTCTGTTATAATCCCAATAAGTATGCGCAGTTTTATAGCCTTTCATATAACAAAGCAGTTTTTTTTCTTCAAAGTAATAGGTATTTGGAATAGAAGGCAGATGCCCGTTTATTCCATGAAAAACAGTATAATTGGTATATGTGACTGTGGGCTTTAACAGATAAGCCTCTGCGTGATAAGAACGAGGGGAAGACTTTAATGTTTCTTCTACCTCATGTTTTCCATATAAAATAAGTAAACAGGGGTTTTTTTGTCTGTCTAAGCCCCAAAGCAGTATTTTGCGAGTTGGAGGCTCGTCTAGTTTCCAGAGTCGTTTTTGTTCCTCTGATGTTAAATTTCTCATAGTCGTAACTGGTTTCCTTTCTATTTAATTAGATAATTAGGTTTAAAAAATGGAATTGTTATTTTACCGTTTATAGAAGAGAGTGTGCTTTCTCTTTGGTATAAGAAGATTATAGTATAATTTTGATATATTTTCAAGTAATTTAATAAAATATTTTAACTTTAATTAGGTTTTTGGAATTTAAGAGGACGCTAGATTCGAAAACGATAGACAGCCTGCTGTTCCGGTTTCCAAAAAGCAAGAAGTTCTAAGACTTCTGCCTTTTC
>CAJUGZ010000127.1 GCA_910585855.1 uncultured Lachnospiraceae bacterium
AATGAAAATTGCATACCAATCAATGCTATCATACTTTTGTAACTTTGTAAGTTTATCCTGATCTACATTTTTTTAGATTGATTTAAAAAATTTCTAAAATCTTTATGAATCTCTGCTTCGTCCACTTGACAACTATCTTATTCTATTGTACGATTAAAAGCGTTACTTGCAGTAAAAGAAAATTGTTTGGGATATTTTTTTTCTGCTTAAATTCTACATATTAAAAAAGGAGTTGGTTTTTTTTGGATTCGAGTCCCGTCACTCAGCTAGTTATTATAGTTATTTTAATTGGTTTATCTGCATTTTTCTCTTGTTCAGAAACTGCACTTACTACGGTAAATAAAATTCGTATTCGTGCGTTAGTAGAAGAGGGAAATAAACGTGCAGCAGTATTAAATCGTGTTACTGAAAATTCGGGCAAAATGCTTAGTGCGATTTTAATTGGAAATAATATCGTAAATATTTTTGCTTCTTCTCTGTCAACCATACTTGCTACAAGACTATTTGGAAATGCTGGAGCTGGTATTGCAACAGGTACTCTTACTATACTGATTTTGATATTTGGAGAGATTACACCGAAAACCTTTGCTACAATTCATGCAGAAAAGATTGCTCTTTTTATTGCACCTATTATCTATAGTTTGATGTTTATTCTCACACCGTTAATTTTTTTGGTTAATAAACTTTCTACAGGGCTTTTGCTGCTGCTTCGAGTGAATCCAAATGATAAATCCGCAATAATAACAGAAACTGAGCTTCGTACTTTGGTAGATGTCAGTCATGAAGAGGGAGTGCTAGAAACAGAGGAACATGAAATTATCAGTAACCTTTTTGATTTTGGTGATGCCAGAGCAAAGGATGTTATGGTGCCACGTATTGATATGACTATGCTGGAAGTATCTGCTTCTTATGAAGAACTTCTTTCTGTTTTTGAGGAGTTTCGCTATACCCGTATTCCAATCTATGAGGAAACAACAGATAATGTAATTGGTATTATCAATATGAAGGATGTTTTACTGTTTCCAAAAGGAGAGTCATTTTCTATCCGCAGTATTTTAAGAGAAAGTTATTTTACCTATGAAACGAAAAAACTTTCCGAACTTATGTTAGAAATGCGGAAGGCTTCTGTAAATATTGTAATTGTACTGGATGAATATGGTGTTACTGCCGGTTTGATTACATTAGAGGATTTGTTGGAGGAGATTGTCGGAGATATACGGGATGAGTTTGATGAAGATGAAGACGAAGAGATTTCTCTTTTAAGCGATGGAAGTTATCAAATTGATGGACAGATTAAACTGGATGAGGTGAATGATTTATTGGATATCCAGCTAAAATCAGATGACTATGATTCAATCGGCGGCTATATTATTGAAACATTGGATCGCCTGCCGGAAGTAAATGATTCTATTCATGTAAATGGATATACTTTTATTGTCGATTCCTTGGATAAAAACCGAATTGAGAAAGTCCGCATTGTAAAGGAAGAGATTGCAGAAATAGAAGAAGCGATTGCAAAATAAAATAAAAAGAGAAAAGGTTTACTGGGGTTTTATAAAAAGTGAATCTTTTCTTTTTTTATGTATATGTGAATTTTTTTTAGCAGGGGAACGCCGGAATCGAAAAGAAGATCTATTCCGGGCCAACTCTCGCTTAGCATTTCCTCGTAGCGGACACATAAGACGCTAAAATACAGCGTCTAAGTGCCGACGGGAAATGATGACCCTTCATAGACCTTCTTTTCAATTCCGGCTGTGTTTACCAGCCAGAAAATAGTGTGACTGCTATTCTGTCTTTTTACTTTTCTTATTTTTTTACTTATTTGATTTATTGTTGTTTTCTGATGCTTCTGGCACCGGAATAAGTAAAAAAATGAAGTGATTTATTATTAACTTGATAGGATCTGCTGGAAAAAAGATACCAGAGTCCAGTTTTTTCTATTTTTTGAAGACCTTCTTCTTGTTCTGTATAAGGCAAAAAGATGTGATATTTCTGATTTGTATTAAAAAAGGTTTTGTTTAATTCTTCTTGCAAAATCTTTTGTATCTCATCTGTTCGTAAAATGGCTTCAGACATAGAGAGTTTGTTTGGATAGGCATAGGTATTACTGCTTTTATTGGAGTATCCGCTAATCAGATAGGATTCCCATGTGTTTTTATCTGTCTGACAGATGAGTTCTTGTTCTTTTTCTGTTAGAAAGAGAAGCGGAACTTCTATATTTCCTTTTCCAAAAATCCAGTCTTTTTCTTGCAGAAACCGTTCAAAGAGATAATTTGAATTGATAATAGGTTCAAAATCTTCCTGTATGCCTTCGATTGATGCATAAAGACAATCTTCTGCAATCGTATCTAAATTTCGATCAATCAGAAGTTTTTGATAATAGAGTTCTTCAATTAATCGATTTCTCCAGAAAAGTACAGTAATACAGCAAAGAAATATCCATAAAAAAAGTAAAGTTAAATCATTCCACTTCACAGCGAATCATCCCCCCATAATAGGCAGCTATTGTTTCTGGTTGCTCTGTTATTCCCAAAAGCAGGTTCTGCAGTCTTTTCCCAAAACTGTTTTTTACTTCAACGATAGAAACTTTAAAAAAATCTCCTTGAAAAAATGTATATTTTCCGTTTAAGTCTAACTCCTCTAAAATTTGTTTGGTGTAATAACAGTCCTGTTGAAAAGAATATGTATCCTGCGAACTGGTATAGATCTGGCTAGCATGTTCCATTTCAATCTGATAAAAACCGCTGAGTAAAGAAATCTTTTTTTCAAATTTTTCTAACATAGAGTCAGTTAGAACTCCTGTATTTCGTATAGAATCCACAAAATACGTGGTTTCTGTTAAAAGAAACAGCCGTTCCATCTGATCTTGTTCTTTGGCATAAAAAGAAATTGGCAGTAAAAACAAGAGAACACACCCAATCCAGATAGAAACAATTTTTCCAAATGTATCATTCATACTCTATTTCCTCAATCAACGACTCCTGATGATAATTTTGATATGTACTGTTTCCCAATGCCAGAAGAATCCGCTGTTCTGCAAAAAGACAGGAAACGGCAAGACAAAAGAAAAATACCGCTGCTGCTAAAATAAGCCCTTCTTCTATTTGTTCCATTGTATCACCTACTGCTGTGCAAAAATCAATCCGGTTATTGTACCGTTACAGTCCCGGATAATCGTTCCTTGAAAACGTCCGTTTGGATTGATATAGCTTTTGCTGTTTTCTTTTTTTGCCTCCAGATAATCACTGGTAGATGCTTTTCCTAATTCCCCTGTTTCATCATTAAATTTATATCCATAATAAACGCTGTTTTTTTTGGTTTCTACTTTAATGCCGAATGTTTCGCCATCGTATTTTCGAATCGCATTTAATACTTCATTTCCAGAAACTTCTGTACCATCATAGATAGTTTTGCTGTTTTCACTAAATTCGGCATTTAAAGCATTGATTTGCCCTGCTCCGGCAGCAGCAGTATCTTTTGCTTCCCTAGCGATATAAAAACCAAGCGATATAATAATGCATGTAATGATCGTTCCTGCAGCCAGCAGAAGACCTTTTAAACTATTTTCCATTAAAATACTCCTTTCTTTTTTGATATAATTTCCGCCATTTATTAATTTCAAAACAGTCCAAATATATCAAAGAATAGAATTAAAAACTTTCAGTTGTATTTAGCCATTGAGTATTTACCGAACTGCATATGCAGCGGTCAGAATAAATAACGATTGATAAGATAGTTTTAGTATAACCTTTGAAAAAAGGTTTGTAAAGTATTTTTTAAGAACTGCTGTTAAAAAAGTTTTCTGGTAAAAATATTAGTTTACAGCTTTTTGATTTAATTATAAATTTTTACAATCACATATTTATTTCTACACTATTTTCTGGCTGGTAAACACAGCCGGAATTGAAAAGAAGGTCTATGAAGGGTCATCATTTCCCGTCGGCACTTAGACGCTGTATTTTAGCGTCTTATGTGTCCGTTACGAGGAAATGCTAAGCGAGAGCGGGCTCGGAATAGACCTTCTTTTCAATTCCGGCGTCCCCCTGATTCCAATATCCTCCTGATTCCAGAATCCCCCTTTTTTTTAGATTCATAAAGGGTTTCTATTTATCATACTATAGTAAAAATGAAATCAGTATAGAAAAAGGGAGGAAAACCGAATGGAGTGGAATAAGATAATACGGATCGGAAAAGTGGTATTGCTAGAGTATGTACTTACGGCACTTCTTCTTTTATTGGTAACGGTGCTGCTCTATCGAGTGGGGCTGTCGGAGAAAACAACGCTTCTTTTTGTTCGAATGATCTATGTGATTGTCAATGTAGTCGGAGGGCTTTTGATTGGAAAAGCTGCGGGAAACAGAAAGTTTTTATGGGGGGCGATTGCAGGAATTTCCTATTTTGCCATAATTTTTGGCGTGTCGCTTTTGATACATAAAGGAATTTTTATAGAGATTCAAACAGCAGTTATTACTTGTCTGCTTTGTCTGGTTGGTGGGCTGGTCGGCGGAATGATTAGTTAAAAAAGTACTTTTCAAATGTCGATACTTGTGTTATAATCACGAAAGTATGATTATAGTTTAGGAGGGAGTATCATGAAGCATATTAAAACTCTTACTGCGAAAACATTAAAGGAGAGTATGAGAAAAGGCGGCTGTGGGGAATGTCAGACTTCTTGTCAGTCTGCCTGTAAGACTTCTTGCACAGTTGGAAATCAGAGCTGTGAAAACAAATAGGAAGCGGCAGCGGCGAAAGCCGCTGCTTTATTTCCGTTGTGGAAAATAAAATTCAACAGAAGGAAGAGGAGGAAACGTGGTTCATCAATATAAAAGTAATGGATTAAATCTTGTATTGGATGTAAACAGTGGTTCGGTACATGTAGTAGACAATATTGTTTATGATATGATTCCACTGTTTGAACAAAAGAAAAAGGAAGAAATTTTGGCTTGTTTACAGAATCATTATCCAAAAGAACAGATTTTAGAGGCTTATAAAGAGATTTTGGAGTTAAAGGAACAGGGATTGCTATTTACAGAGGATACCTATAAAAATTATATTGTAGATTTTAAAAAGAGAAAGACAGTAGTAAAAGCACTTTGTCTGCATATTGCACATGATTGTAATTTAGCATGTCGGTATTGCTTTGCAGAAGAGGGAGAATATCACGGCAGAAAGGCACTGATGAGCCTAGAAGTCGGAAAAAAGGCATTGGATTTTTTAGTAGCTCACTCTGAAAACCGCAGAAATCTGGAAGTGGATTTTTTTGGCGGAGAACCTCTTATGAACTGGGATGTTGTAAAGCAACTGGTTTTATATGGTCGTTCTTTGGAAGAGCCTTATCAGAAAAAGTTTCGCTTTACTTTGACTACAAACGGAGTATTATTGGACAAGGAGATAATGGAGTTTTGTAATCAGGAGATGGGAAATGTTGTATTAAGTTTAGACGGAAGAAAAGAGGTTCAGGATCGGATGCGTCCGACCCGAAATGGAAAAGGAAGTTATGATGTGATTGTTCCAAAGTTTCAGGAATTTGTCAAAAGCAGAGGGCAGAAAAACTATTATGTAAGAGGAACTTTTACCAGAGAAAATTTAGATTTTTCAAAGGATGTTATTCATTATGCCGATTTGGGTTTTCGGCTTTTGTCTATGGAACCAGTAGTGGCATCGCCAGAAGAATCCTATGCGATTCGAAAAGAGGATTTGCCGCAGATTTTTGAGGAATATGAAAAATTGGCATTGGAATATATCAAACGGAAAAAAGAAGGGCGTGGATTTGAATTTTTTCATTTTATGCTGGATTTAAACCAAGGACCTTGTGTGGCAAAAAGGCTTTCCGGGTGTGGTTCTGGAACGGAATATCTGGCAGTAACGCCTTGGGGAGATCTCTATCCTTGTCATCAATTTGTCGGAGAGGAAGAATTTTTGCTTGGAAATGTAATGGACGGAATTACTAATCCTTCGATATGTGAAGAGTTTAAACTTTGCAATGTCTATGCAAAAGAGAAATGCCAGACTTGTTTTGCACGGTTTTACTGCAGCGGAGGATGTGCTGCTAATTCTTATCATTTTCATAAAACCATTACTGATGTTTATGAAATTGGATGTGAGATGGAAAGAAAGCGTGTGGAGTGTGCGATTATGATACAGGCTGCTCTTGCACAGGAGAAAGAAAGAGAATAGAGAAAGAAAGATAGGGAACGATATACATAAGGAAAAATAGGAAAGAAAGGAAGAAAATATGAACGAGAAGAAAAAAGGAATGTTGGGTCTGTTTGTATTGATTCTGGTTACGTTAGGAATTTGTCTTACAGCGGCGATTGGAATAGGACCGACAAAGACGGGCTCAGCTTCTAATATTAAACTTGGTTTGGATTTGGCAGGGGGCGTCAGTATTACTTATGAAGTAGTGGAAGAGGATTTTACACAGGAACATCTAAACGATACAATTTATAAGCTGCAGCTTCGAGTACAGAATTATAGTACAGAGGCGGATGTATATCAGGAGGGCAGCAATCGAATTAATGTAGAAATTCCCGGTGTTTCTGATGCAAATGCTATTTTGGAAGAGTTAGGCAAGCCGGGTTCTCTGACTTTTGTGGATGTAAATGGAAATACGGTTTTAACCGGAAGTGATGTAAGCGGAGCTTCTGCTGTGACGCAAAACACGCAGACCGCCGGAAGAGAATATCTGGTACAGTTGACTTTAACAGAGGAAGGGGCACAGAAGTTTCGGGAAGCGACTGAGGCAGCGGTTGTCAACCAAGATCCGATTTATATTATTTATGATGGAAGAATTATCAGTGCGCCTCGGGTACAGGTTGTTATTACAGATGGAAACTGTGTGATTCAGGGAATGGCAGATTATGAGGAAGCAACGAATCTAGCGTCTACTATTCGAATCGGTTCACTGCCTTTGGAATTGAGAGAACTTCGGTCAAATGTGGTAGGAGCAAAACTTGGACAAGAAGCCATTTCCACCAGCTTATTTGCCGGATTTCTTGGGTTATTGGCGATTCTTGTTTTTCTGGTTTGTGCTTATCGGATTGGCGGAGTGGCTTCTGCGATTGCATTGATTTTGTATATTGGATTGGAATTAGGGCTTTTAAATGCATTTGATTTGACACTGACACTGCCGGGAATTGCTGGAATTATTCTTTCGATTGGAATGGCAGTGGACGCCAATGTAATTATTTTTGCACGGGTAAAGGAAGAGATTGCAGCAGGAAAAAGTGTTCGTACAGCGATTGATACCGGATTTCGCAAGGCGACATCAGCGATTGTAGACGGAAATGTTACTACTTTAATTGCAGCGATTGTATTGATGATAAAGGGTTCTGGAACAATTCGGGGATTTGCGCAGACACTGATGCTAGGTATTGTAATTTCCATGATTACTGCTTTGGTAGTGACACGATTTGCTGTAAAGTTTCTCTATGAAGTCGGATTCCAAGACGAGAAATTTTACGGAAAACAGGCAGAGCGGAAAGTAATAGAGTTTACAAAGCCAAAAAAACTCTTTTTTGGAATTTCCGGTGTATTGATTTTATTGGGTTTTGTATGCCTTGGTATCAATCAGTCGTCGATTGGAAATATTTTAAATTATAGCATTGAGTTTGCCGGCGGAACTTCTACGAATATTACATTTCAGGAGGACTATACACTGGCAGAATTTCAGGAGAAAGTACTTCCAGTAATTGTGGAAGCGACAGGAGATAGCGTGCCTCAGATACAGAAGGTAGAAGGGGATCTTTCGTTTATTGTAAAGACACAGGAATTAAATCAGGAAACAAGGGCAGCTTTAGAAACAGCTATGGTCGAGCAGTTTGAAGTGGATGCAAGTTTAATTACTTCGGAAACAATCAGCCCTAGTATCAGTTCGGAAATGAAATCAGATGCGATTATTGCAGTTGTAATTGCTACTGTACTGATGCTGGTTTATATCTGGGTTCGGTTTAGTGATATTAATTTTGCAGCCAGTGCAGTGATTGCTTTGATACATGATGTGCTGGTAGTATTTGGATTTTATGCACTTTCTAAAACAGCAGTTGGAAATACATTTATTGCCTGTATGCTTACGATTGTCGGATATTCTATTAATGCAACAATTGTAATTTTTGACCGGATTCGGGAAAACTTAGAAGTAATGAAGGGAAAAGAAATAGAAGTGATTGTCAATACCAGTATTACGCAGACCTTGACAAGAAGCATTTATACCTCATTGACTACTTTTGTTATGGTATTGTTTTTGTTTGTATTTGGGGTTTCATCGATTCGGGAATTTGCACTTCCTCTTATGGTTGGGATTATCTGCGGAGCTTATTCTTCTGTATGTATTACCGGGGCACTCTGGATGGTATTATCCAAGAAGTTTCAAAAGAACAGGTGAGAAAAGGCTATGAAAAACGGACAAGTCAAAAAACTTTTGCTGCTTTTGCTTGTTTTGCCGGTTGTTGTGCTGCTTTCAGCTTCTGTTGGATCGGCGGATCTGTCGGTTGCGGGGAGTTTGCGGCTGCTTCTTTCAAAGATGCCTTACTTTGGAAAATGGGTAGATATTTCGGATCAAAAAGAAGTCTATCAAACGATTTTATTTCAGGTTCGGCTGCCTAGGATTTTATTGGCGGCTTTAGTCGGTGCAGGGCTTTCTTTGACTGGAGCAGTTTTTCAGGGGATGTTTCGCAATCCTCTTGCCGATCCGCATATATTAGGAGTTTCTTCCGGGGCAGCAGTTGGAGCAACTTTTGCAATTCTTAGCGGGATTCGGCTGAGTTTTTTCGGATTGGGGGCAGTTGGTATCTGTGCTTTTTTAGGGGCTTTGCTTACGATTTTTTTGGTCTATCAGATTGCTTGTATAAGGGAGCAGATGTCCTCTGTAACACTGCTTTTAACTGGAACAGCGGTTAGCACGATGCTTTCGGCTTGTGTTTCTTTTTTGATGTCGATACATCAGGAGGGGATTGAAAAGGTTTATATGTGGACTTTGGGAAGCTTTTCTTCCGCGTCTTGGACAAAAGCAGGCTATTTGGCAGTGTGTCTGCTGATTTGCGGAGCAGGGCTGATGGCTTTGGCAAGTGATTTTAATCTTTTGCTTACCGGAGAAGAGGCAGCACAAAGTATGGGGGTGGATTTGGTAAGGCTGAGGAGGCAGGTTATTTTTTTCGCTTCTTTGTTGGTGGCGTCTTGTGTAGCGGTAAGCGGGGTGATCGGATTTGTCGGGTTGATTATACCGCATTGTATGCGGATGATTGGCGGGGCGGATTATCGGAGTTTAATTCCCTTTTCTTTGGCTGGCGGAGCGGTTTTTATGGTGCTTTGTGATATGATGGCACGGACTGTGACTGCTCCCTCTGAGATACCAGTTGGGGTGGTGACTTCTTTGATTGGGGCGCCTTATTTTATTTATTTGATTTATCGGAACGGGAGAAAGGGATAAACTTTTGATTTTACGAGGACGCTAGATTTGAAAACGGTGGGCAGCCTGTTGTTCCGGTTTCCAAAAAGTAAGAAGTTCTAAGACTTCTGCCCTTTCCTTCATCCAACCAGACAGACCGGGGTGCAATTCGCCCTCATAACAACCAAAACGTAATTGGTGTAAGGAAGGTTCTTCCCATCTACAAGACCATCCTTTTCTATCCTCCGGGCTAAACACGCCCCTTTTTTTTCACACCCTGCATGGAAGCAGGATGTGAAAAAAATCTTAGGTTTTCGAGCAGAAGTCCAAGAACTTCTAACTTTTTTCCAAAGTCACTGCAGGCTACCCACCATTTTCAAATCTGGCTGTTTCTTGACCCCGAAACAAAAAAATTGTATCTAAACTTTGAGAAAGACTTGTTCTGTAATAACACATCGTTTCTGCCGTGATCTGGCAAATCGCCTCTGGCGTCCGGTGATTTGGATTATAAAAATGTCAGAATGGCAAAAAAATCACTTTGAAACTATCATGGAAATGGATTATTTTATAAAAATTTTAGTTTATAAGTTTATCTTGAGTGCTATTTCGAGCCTGCTTGTGCTTAGTATTTCCTCGTAGCGGACACATAAGACGTTTTGCAGCGTCTAAGTGCCGATGGGAAATGATAACTCTGCATAGCACTCCTTTTGGCTTTCGGTTGTGTATTTCAGACCAAAAAAATAGTAAAGAATTGTTGGAAAGTATTTTGCTAAAGTGAACAGATCCTTAATATGGAGTGGCATAGAGCGGAGATTTTTGGAGGGGAGGGTTAGATGAATATAGAGAGTAAGGAGCTTCGATGGGAGCTGAAAAGAGAGGGACGGGCTGTATTGGACGGGATTACAGCGGAGTTTTTGGAAGGAGGCTTTTACGGAATAATTGGACCGAATGGTTCCGGGAAGACTTCTTTTTTGCGTCATTTGCTTCGGTTTTTAAAGGTGGGGTCGGGGAAGATTTGGCTGGGGGATCGGGAGTTGTCGGAGTATGGCAGAAAGGAATTAGCAAGGCAGGTGGCGTTTGTTCCTCAGAATGTACAGGCGGATGTGGAATTTTCGGTTTTTCAGATGGTGCAGATGGGGAGAAATCCATACTTGGGGCGGTTTGCTTTTTTTGGACGGGAGGATCAGGAAAAGGTGGAGGAGGCACTTCGTTTTACTTCTTGTTCAGTGCTTCGGGATAGGAGGTTTTCTCAGTTAAGCGGTGGAGAGGCTCAGCGGGTATTGATTGCTCGGGCTGTGGCACAGGATACGCCTTGGATTCTTTTGGATGAACCGGTGTCCGGGCTGGATGTGCGGTATCAAATGGAGATGATGCGGCTGTTGGATTGGCTGAATCGGGAAAGGAAAAAGTCGGTCATTGTTGTGCTGCATGATTTAAATTTGGCAGCTCGTTTCTGTTCGCATCTGGTTTTGATGAAAGGTGGAAAGATAGTGGCTATGGGGGAAATACAAAAAGTTATGGATTTGGAGCTTTTGCAGGAGGTTTATGGAATTGCATTTTTGCGGGTGGAGGATAAAGGCAGCGGAAGGTGCTTTTATGTTCCGAAATAATTTTAAGGGAGTGGAAGAAAATGGGTGTGGATGGAAATAGAAAGAAATGGGAAAGATGGGTTTGGAAGGGAATTTTAGTATTGGTATTGATTTGGAAGTGGATGCCGGTTTTGATTGTTCGGGATGGAAATGGAGGAAGCAGCAGTGAATCAGATTGAGAAGGTTCGGCTTCATCAGCAGGTAGAACGAATTTTGCATGTACCCGGAAACTATCGGGGTGGGATTTTGGAGATGGCACTTGTGTTGGATTATCATATTTCAAAAGAGGTTTTAATAGAGGTTTCGAAAGAGATTTTAACTTCGCTGCGGGCTTACAGTAAAGTGTTTCAGAATGTTCGGTTAAATTTGGTGAAATGGGTTTCGGATACGGAGATTATTAAGGAAGTTTCTTCTGTGGGATTGGTACAGATGGGGCGTTGCTGGGAGGACTATAAAGAGGGCAGTGCAGAGAAAAGTTTTGATGAACTGACTCGGCAGCTAAAAATGTTTTATGCTCGAAGTAAGCTGATTATCTGGATTACGGATGGGGCATTTCAGATTTTGGACAGAGAACAGGTGGAGCATAATTTAAAGCCTTTTTTGCAGAAAAAGATATTGAAATGGGAGATTTGAGTCGGACGTCAGAGGCGGTTTGCTTCTGTCACCGGACGCCAGAGGTGGTTTGCTCCTGTCCTTTGCCTGCTCCGCTCCAAACGGTAAGAAAGTCTAGGGCTTCTGATTTTGGTTCATCCGACCAGACGAACCGGGGCGCAATTCGCCCTCATAACAGCCGAAAAGAAATGGATGTAAGGAAGGATTTTATCAGCCGTAAGACAGTTTCTTTCCTATTCTCCGGGCTAAACACGCCCCTTTTTTTGCATACCCTGCATAGAAGCAGG
>CAJUGZ010000128.1 GCA_910585855.1 uncultured Lachnospiraceae bacterium
TATTCTGGTTTCTAAAGGACTGGAAGCACGCGACTTTAGTCGTGTGAGTGTTCACTGGGTAAAATAATAGAACAATAGAAGAATGAAGTGAAAAGCAAAAGCAGCGTTAAAGTCCAAATAGGCGTTTTGCTGATAAAATAATAAAATTTATAGAAGGAAAGGGAGTAAAAAGTCATGTTAGAAGAATTAAAAAAACGTGTATATGAGGCGAATATTTCGCTTCCAAAGTATGATTTAGTTCAGTTTACATGGGGAAATGTCAGTGAAATTGACAGAGAAAGCGGATATTTTGCAATTAAGCCAAGCGGAGTGGAATATAGTGAGATGACGCCGGATGATATGGTAATTGTAGATTTAAACGGAAAGAAGATAGAAGGAAAGTATACCCCTTCTTCTGATACACCAACTCATATTGAATTGTATAAAGCATTTGCGGATGTGGGAGGTATTGTACATACTCATTCGATTTATGCGACAAGCTGGGCACAGTCAGGCAGAAGTATTCCTTGTTATGGAACGACGCATGCGGATTATTTCTATGGGGAAGTGCCTTGTATCCGATGTCTGACAAAGGATGAGATTGATGCAGATTATGAGGGGAATACTGGTTCTTTGATTGTAAAGGAATTTATTCATCTTTGTAAAGATCCGGCGGCTGTGCCTGCTGTACTTTGCAAAAATCATGGACCGTTTACTTGGGGGAAGGATGCAAAGGACGCTGTGCATAATGCTGTAATATTGGAAGAAGTAGCAAAGATGGCATATTTGACAGAATGTATCAATCATCATGTACAGACTGCACCGCAGGAAGTACAGGATAAGCATTATTATCGGAAACATGGAGCAAGTGCATATTACGGACAGAAATAAGATAAAATTAGATTTAAAATAATGGATAGGAAGTATTTTTTGCTTTCCTATCCATATTTGATTTGAATTTGTCTGATTTTATTATGGAAAGTCTTTTTTGTGCATTTTGCTAAATTTATTGGGGGATTGAGGAAAATAATTTTTCGAAACAAAAGCAAGAAAAGCTGGACAAGCAGATGGGATAGTGTTATAATGTGCTCGAGCACATAAAGAATGGAAGCGATGTGCAGCAGGGACAAACCGCTGCCCTAGACAGAGTAAATATAGAACAGCAGCTATAGAAAGCGAAGAGAGAAAAGCGGAAAATGCGAATAATTAGGAGGAAAAAAAATGAAGTTTTTCATCGACACAGCAAATGTAGAAGAGATTAGAAAAGCAAATGATATGGGTGTAATTTGCGGCGTAACAACAAACCCATCATTGATTGCAAAAGAAGGAAGAGATTTTAAGCAGGTAATTGAAGAAATTACTTCTATTGTAGACGGACCAATCAGCGGAGAAGTAAAAGCTACGACAACGGATGCAGAGGGAATGATTGCAGAAGGCCGTGAGATTGCAAAGATTCATCCAAATATGGTAGTAAAGATTCCTATGACAGTAGAAGGATTAAAAGCAACAAAGGTTTTGTCAAGTGAAGGAATTAAGTGTAATGTAACTTTAATCTTTTCTGCAAATCAGGCTTTGTTGGCTGCCAGAGCAGGTGCAGCTTATGTTTCTCCTTTTTTAGGACGTCTGGATGATATTTCTATGCCGGGGGTTGACTTAATCCGCACGATTTCCGATATGTTCGCAATGTATGACGATATTACCACAGAAATTATTGCTGCAAGTGTACGAAATACCATTCATGTAACAGACTGTGCATTGGCAGGTGCAGATATTGCAACTGTTCCTTATGGTGTAATTGAGCAGATGACAAAACATCCTTTGACCGATCAGGGAATTGCAAAGTTCCAAAAAGATTATAAAGCAGTATTTGGAGAATAAAATCAAAAAAGAAATAAAAATAGAAATTGTAGAAAAAAGGCGGAGTGAGAATTCCGCCTTTCTAAGGATTCGGTGCAGACAGGAGGCAGAGATGGAAGAATTTCGTAAATTTCCAAAAAAGGAAACTGTATTTAAATGGACAGGCTGGATCATCTGCATTGGTTCTGGGCTGGCAGTAGTTTTGCTGCTTTTTATTCGATTTATTTTGAAACAGGAAGCATATCTTTCTGATATGCTGATATTTGCCGGATTTGCTTTGTTTGGTTATCTTATGGCAAATAGCTATCAAAAAGTACAGGAGGATAATAAAAATGAGCAACAGTAAGATTGATACAATGTCAGTAAATGCGATTCGTATTCTGGCTGCAGATGCTGTACAAAAGGCAAATTCTGGGCATCCGGGTTTACCGCTTGGTTCTGCTGCAATGGCTTATGAATTGTGGGCAAATCATATGAACCATAATCCGAAGAATCCGCAGTGGGCAAATCGTGACCGTTTTGTTTTATCGGGTGGACATGGTTCTACTTTGTTATATTCTCTATTACATTTGTTTGGATATGGACTGACAGTAGAGGATTTAAGCCAGTTTCGGCAGATGGATTCTTTGACACCGGGACATCCAGAGTATCGTCATACCGCAGGAGTAGAGGCAACGACAGGACCGCTTGGTGCTGGTATGGGTATGGCAGTTGGTATGGCTTTGGCGGAAGCACATTTGGCGGCTGTTTTTAATAAAGAAGGATTTCCGGTAGTGGATCACTATACTTATGTATTGGGCGGAGATGGCTGTATGATGGAAGGGATTTCCTCTGAGGCATTTTCTTTGGCAGGTACATTGGGATTGAGTAAATTGGTGGTATTGTATGATTCCAATCGGATTTCGATTGAAGGAAGTACAGATATTGCATTTACCGAAAATGTACAGAAACGTATGGAAGCTTTTGGATTCCAGACAATTACAGTTGAGGATGGAAATGACCTAGAAGCAATCGGAAAGGCCATTGAAGAAGCAAAAGCAGATACAAAAAGACCTTCTTTTATTACAGTAAAAACACAGATTGGATATGGATGTCCTGCAAAGCAGGGAAAAGCAAGTGCACATGGAGAACCGCTTGGTGCTGAAAATGTTGCAGCTATGAAAGAAAATTTAGAATGGCCTTCTCAAGAGCCGTTTTATGTACCAGAAGAAGTATACGCTCACTATAAAGAGCTGATAGAAAGCAAGGCAGATGCAGAAGAAAAGTGGAATACTTTATTTGCAGCATACTGTGAGAAATATCCAGAGCAAAAGGAACTTTGGGATCAGTATTATAATGAGGATGCTGCACAGAAGATCTATGACTGTGAGGAATATTGGAAATATGAAGAGAAGCCGGATGCAACCAGAAGCTTATCTGGAAAGCAGATTCAAAAGATTAAGAAACTGCTTCCGAATTTAATCGGCGGTGCGGCGGATCTTTCTCCTTCTACGAAAACTTATATGAGTGAAATGGGAGATTTTTCAAAAGAAAATTATGCGGGACGGAATCTGCACTTTGGCGTAAGAGAGCTGGCAATGAGTGCGATTGGAAACGGAATTATGCTGCATGGTGGTTTGCGGGCATTTGTTTCGACTTTCTTTGTATTTAGTGATTATACAAAGCCAATGGCTCGTTTGTCTGCTATTATGGGTGTTCCGCTTACTTATGTATTTACACATGACAGTATCGGAGTTGGAGAGGATGGACCAACCCATGAACCGATTGAACAGCTTGCTATGCTTCGGTCACTGCCGAATTTTCATGTGTTCCGTCCTGCAGATGCTACGGAAACGGCAGCAGCATGGTATAGTGCTGTTTCTTCAAAACGAACTCCTACCGCATTGGTATTGACACGGCAGAATCTGCCACAGCTTGCAGGATCTTCAAAGGAGGCTTTAAAAGGCGGATATATTTTGGAAGATTCAAAGAAAGAGATACCAGATGCGATTTTGATTGCTTCTGGATCGGAAGTAGAATTGGCAGTAGGAGCAAAAGCGGAACTGGAAAAAGAAGGAATGGATGTACGGGTTGTTAGTATGCCTTGTATGGATTTATTTGAAGAGCAGTCAGCGGAGTATCAGGAATCTGTACTTCCGAAGGCAGTTCGAAAGAGAGTTGTAGTAGAGGCTTTAAGCGATTTTGGTTGGGGAAAATATGTCGGGCTGGATGGTGCTTATGTAACAATGCATGGATTTGGAGCATCTGCACCGGCAAAACAGTTGTTTGAGAAATTTGGATTTACTGTAGAACATGTAGTTGCAGCAGTAAAGGGTTTATAGGATGATTTGAGAAATAAAACAGTATGATGTGGTTGCCATATGGAATATTGGGTTTTGAAAATAGTTGTTTTTAAAATTTGGTATTTTGTATGGCAATATTTTGTATATGATTATATATTTGATTTAAAGTGGATTTTAATAAGTTGTTTAAAACTTTTTGTAAGTTTATCTTGTTTTTATTTTTCATTTGGCTTTTGGAGATAGGATGCTGCCGGAAAGGGTTGGCTTTCACTGGACGTCAAAGGCGATTTGCTCCTGTCCTTTGCCTGTTCCGCTCCAAACGGTAAGAAAGTCTATGGCTTCTGATATCGGTTCATTCAACCGGACGAACCGGGGCGCAATTCGCCCTCACTACAGGCGAAGCGTAATTGGTGTAAGGAAAGGTTTTATTAACCATAAAACATCCTCACTCTACTATTAAATTCTAAAAGACTTATTGAAGTTTGAAGTAAAATGAAAAAATGCTTGTAATTTTAGGCAGGATATGGTAGAATAGCATCTTGTGATATATTTTATTTCCTTGTTCCTTTTTGAAGGAAAGGAGCCAGAGACCAGAAGGAGGTGCTAGAAGCATGAATAAGTATGAAGTAGCAGTAGTTGTTAGTGCAAGAATTGAAGAAGAAGAAAGAGTCAATACAGTAGAAAAGGTAAAGAATTATATTACTCGTTTTGGTGGTACAGTTACAAATGTAGAAGAATGTGGTAAGAAGAGATTAGCTTACGAAATTCAGAAAATGAAGGAAGGCTTTTACTATTTTATTCAATTTGATGCTGACAGCGAATGTCCGGCTAAGATGGAAGCCAATCTTCGTATTATGGATAATGTAATTCGATATTTAGTAGTAAAACAGGAAGTATAGGAAAGTAAAAATTTAGAACAAAAAATAAAGAAACTTGATACACAGATATATGCCTGATAATTGATAGGCTGATGGGGATACCCATGGAGGAAACTATATGAATAAAGTAGTCTTAATGGGACGGCTGACAAGAGATCCTGAAGTGAGATATTCACAAGGAGATAATTCTATGGCGATTGCAAGATATACATTAGCAGTGGATCGCAGAGGAAGACGTGATAATACAGATAATAGTCAAACTGCAGATTTTATTTCTTGTGTTGCTTTTGGAAAGAGTGCGGAGTTTGCAGAAAAGTATTTGCATCAGGGAACAAAGATTTGTATTTCTGGGCGAATCCAGACAGGAAGCTATACAAATCGTGATAATCAGAAAGTCTATACAACAGAAGTAATTGTAGACGATCAAGAGTTTGCAGAGAGTAAAAATGCATCAAGTGGAGCTGGTATGGGTGGCAGCTATCAGCCGGATTCAAGACCGCAGCCAAGCACAGCAGTTGGTGATGGATTTATCAATATTCCAGATGGAGTAGATGATGAAGGGCTTCCATTTAGTTAAAATTTTAGGTGATTAGCAGTTCCATAAAGGAGGTTGAAAAAATGGCGTTCAATAAAACAGAAAAAGGCGATAAGGCGGAAGGTGTAAGAAGAAGACCGACTGGTATTCGTAGAAGAAAGAAAGTTTGTGTATTCTGCGGAGATAAAAATAATACGATTGATTATAAAGATACAAATAAATTAAAGAGATATGTGTCAGAAAGAGGAAAGATTCTTCCTAGAAGAATTACAGGAAACTGTGCAAAGCATCAGAGAGCACTTACAGTGGCAATTAAGAGAGCAAGACATATCGCACTGATGCCCTATACTTTAGATTAAGCCTTGAGAAATCAAGGAGTTTGAGGCGTGAAAAGGTGAGTTGACACAGGTTTGACACAATATTTTTTGAAAAAAGACTAATTACTTAACGGTGATTAGTCTTTTTTTGATTGGAAAAGTATAAGAGGAGTAAAAGTTTTAAGGATAGGTAGCATCCATTAAGTCAGGTGATTATCATTTCTACTTATGCAAGCCTGGAACTTTAAATGATACAAACTTGTGTCAATACCCTAAGTCGGGTTATTATCATTTCTACTGGATCGCCAAGCGTTTAAGGGAAGGGCTATTAAGGTGTCAATACCCTAAGTCGGGTTATTATCATTTCTACCCTTAAACCTTAGAACCCGCATAAATACTGGGCTTCTAGCCTCATTTTCGGACGTAATTAACAGAATATTCTGATAATAAGGGTTTTTCGGGTCATTTTTTGGCTTGTAACAATTTGTTCCTATTTATAAAGATATTCTATCAAATTATTCTAGATATTTCAATAGAAATTTTAAAAAACTTTTCATCTTGTCTTGTTGATTAGGAAAGTGAGTGAGATGCTTATAAAATGAAAAGTAATTTTTATATGGATAAATGGTTTATTTATCCATATAAGAAAAGGGAAGGAATGATAGGATATATTCCTAACTTCCTATCGACTAATCGAGAGGGTAGGGACAGAGAAAAAATGGAAATAACTTTTTACTAGAAATTTCGTTTTTTTATTTTCTAGGAATGACATAGGAAATGGAGTGGATGGAGATTTTTTTTATAGATTTTAGAAATAAAGAGAAAAGAAAAATAAAATAAGTAAAGTGGAAAAATGTAATTTTGGCTTATTTAGAAGTAAAGTTTATAGTTGATAGTTTTTTAGGATAAGAAAAATTTTTAAAAAATCTTTGATTTTATGAGGTTTTTTATTATTTTTTGGAAATGGAAGGATAAAAAATGAATTGGAAAGAGAGAGGGGAAGATTTTTTTAGTAAAGTTTAAATTTTAAATTTTAGTGAATAAAATGTAAAATTGAGGTTTTTTATAGCATAGAGAAAAAATAGATACTTGAGAAAGAATAGAAGAGGCAGAACGATGGAAAAGAAAGAATGAGTTTTTTGTACATTAGAAAAAGAGAGAAAAAAGAAGGAAATCCATGATAGGGATGAGTTTTTTTGTTACGGATAGAGAACAAGTTAGGAAAGTAAGAAACAGGGTTGTTGTTTCATTTTTATTGAGGAGAGAGTCGGACAGGAAAAAAGAATGGAAGAAAGGATGGGATTGGTTTTGAAAAGGATGGAGAGAGGAAATCAAGGGGAAGAAAAGGAAACCATTTCCTGACAGGTGGATGTAGGATAGAAGCAGGAAAAGGAGAGGAGTGATTTTATTTCGGAATCTGGTTTATTTTACCAGCAGGTTCGGAAAGGAGAGAACAGAAAAAAGAGTTCTAACTATCTTTAGAAAAAAAGAGAGGTGTTGATAGAAATGCAGAGAAAGGAAAAAAAGGGTTTCGACAAGAAAAAAGCGTCTGGTTACATAGGGGAAAAAAGAGGGATACTTAGAAGAAAAAAAGGGGGAACAGTCAAGGGTCGATTTTGGATAAAATTTCAGAAGGAAAAAAGAGAGAGGAAAAAGGGAGTGATGGAAAAAAATAGAAAAAAAGAAAGAGAGAAAAGGAAAGAGGAAAAAGAAACAAATGTTTTGTGAAAAATCATGTCTTGTCTTTCGATTGGTTTTCGGTACAATAGACACAGAAAAAAGAAAGAGAGGCAGAAAAAAATGAGAGTAGGAATGAACGAATTTGTGGAGTAATTGTTACAAGCCAAAAAATGATCCGAAAAACCCTTATTATCAGAATATTCTGTGAATTACGTCCGAAAATGAAGCTAGAAGCCCAGTATTTATGCGGGTTCTGAGGTTTAAGAGTAGAAATGATAATAACCCGACTTAGGGTATTGACACACTCATTTGCGGATATTGATTTAACGGAGTGTATGGCGGTAGAAATAATAATCGCCTGACTTAATGGATGCTACCTATCTTTAAAACTTTTACTCCTCTTATACTTTTCCAATCAAAAAAAGACTAATCACCGTTAAGTAATTAGTCTTTTTTCAAAAAATATTGTGTCAAACCTGTGTCAACTCACCTTTTCACGCCTCAAACTCCTTGATTTTTCAAGGCTTAATCTAAAGTATAGGGCATCAGTGCGAAATTTCTAGGCATCCACACCATTCCAGTACCGTTCCTTATATTTCCTATGTTTTTCCTTTCTTTCTCTTACCGTTTCCGTACACCTTTGGTACAAAAATTTGTGTCAAATCTTGTGTCAAATTTTTAAAATAAATGCCTCCTTCTTCTTCCTAAAGCTCCTTTCTATTCTTTTATTTTCCTCTCCTATAAGCTTCCTCTTATCTGAAAGTACATAATAAAAATCTTCTTTTTTTACATAGAGTAACAATTACACTGGAACTATCAAAAAATTTCGTTCTTATTCATCTGTGAAACTTACCTCATTATTTTGATAACAATGCGATAGTATCTTACAGTCACCTATAAACTTATACTTCGTTAAACTATATTTACTAAAATCTCTAAACTTTAATGAATTTTCTAAATAAGAATACTCTGCAAAATTACCTGGTAACATGGTGCAAATCATACCATCCGACTTTATTGTAACATCATTTATATAAAGTAATCCAAGTGGAAATAAAAATACATTCTTAACATTAGAAGGTTCATTTGTTAAACAAAAACTAAATTTGACATTTTTTATTACAATTCCACCAACTTGCACACTTCTTAAAAAAACTTTATAAGATACCTGACTTCCAGCAGAACCTTGTGTATGAGATTTCATGAAACAATTTTTTGGTCTACCAATATTTACGATAGATTCTTTCGAAGGATGCAATTACAGTTCATCGAAATCTACAAAATCTAGTTGACTAATAAACCTCATATCAGTTATAACATGCAAATTATCAGCACCAGAATCTATAATACACTTGCCATCCAATATTCTATCCGTACTTTTGTTATATAAATAAATGGAAGAATATAATTTTACTCCAATTCGATTTGTTTTCCATAAAAAATGAAACATACACACTCTCTCAGTATACTACCTTCCCTCTTTATTCTCTACAATCTTAAAATTATCATCTGGTTCTACATATTCACCAAATGCAAAAAATCCATCAAATTGATGCACAAACTCTTCTTTTGTTCGATACCTTGTATTAATTTCTTCAATATGACCATTATCTATCCCATCAAATAATGCATGAAATCTCTCAATATCCCCTTCACCGTCTACATCTCCAATATAAAAGTTATCATCTTTATTCCAACCGAATACTCGACAACCGACTGGTGGATATTGTAATTCATAATCTCTTTTTACATCCGTACATAAAATACTACAATTTGGATACATTTCAAGTATCTCTCTCCAAGAGTGAAAATCCGTATCAAAACCATAACCGACTCTCTTTGGTGAAGTCACTATCGTTAACATAGAAACCCCCTTTCTTTCTCTTACCATTTCCATACCGTTTTGTACACCTTTTATACAAAAATTTGTGTCAAATTTTTTTAACAGATGCTTCTTTCTCAAGTTCTCATTTCATCTCTATAGCTTTATATAATATTTATTTTAAACTTTCTTTCTAATAGAAATGTAATAATTAAACTTATTTCTTTTCTCTGCTTATTACATAATAAACTATAAAACAAATATAATTATCATAAACCTCACATTTATTGTCTGCATAATGGGGTTAAAACCCTCGCCTTAAGGCGAAACCTTTAGGTCAACCTTATATCTTCAAGTTTAGAAAAAGAAAAAATAGAGATACTAAACTTGAGGTGAAGCGAATGGAATATTATAGAAAATCATTACATTGCACATATGATATCAAGTACCACATGGTATGGATAACAAAGTATCGGAAACCAGTACTAGTAGGAAAAGTTGCGTTAAGAACGAGAGAATTAATACGGAAAGTATGTCAAACAAATGATGTGGAAATTCTAGCAGGTCACGTAGGAAAAGATCCTATCCATCTGTTGGTGTCTGTACCACCCCATATGTCAGCGAGTAAATTAGTGCAATATATAAAGGGAAATACATCTCGAAAATTACAGATGGAATATAAAGAATTGAATCAGGAATTCTGGGGGCAACATTTGTGGGCAAGAGGATATTTTGTGGCTAGCAGTGGAAATGTGACAGATGAGATCATACAAGAGTATATAAAGAATCAGGATTTAGAGGAACGAAAGAAAAGCGATAACTTTGAGGTGGGACAACTTTAGGCTGCTTCAGCAGCCAGTCCAAACCCACCGGCTTCAGCCGGTGGTGGTTTAGTTTATAAGAATACACTTTTATTCTTTCTTCTATTCTATTACTATTTCGTTTTCTTTACAACTGTCATCTGTACTCTCTGACTGCACATATAAACGATAATTACCAAATGAATCAACCTTTAAACCAATTTCTCTATGAAACCAATTCTCTTTATTTGGTATTTCCAACTGAAACATTCTTAATTTACCAATCACATCAAAAGTATATCTACAACCCATAAAAATGTAAGGGGTCAAAATAATATCTGCTACTTCATCTGCATTTTTCTTTACTGCTATTGGAACATGATAAAAAGTAACTTTCTCAATCGTAAGATGAATCATATAAATTTTACATTTCACAGGCATATCATGAAAACCTTTTAAATCATAAGAAAGCTTTGTATCTTTCGCATGAAACAAACGAATTAAATTCTCTTCCGATTGTGTCCAGACGGATACAATCGCACCTGTATCAATTAAAACCTTCATCGTACCTATCCTTATCGTAGGTCTTATATAATTTCCATCTAAGGGTAATGCTATTTTATTCATGGTTAACAATTATCTTACCTCCAAAAAATAAAGTATTCTCATTCGGTGTGGTATATTCATACAAATGAAGTCCCATTAATGAATTGAAAACTTTTTCATCATCTTTTTTATCATCTACACTCACTACAATACCACTGATGACACTATAGTTATTAGGCTGTCTATACTCTACCTCTTTTAACTCCACATACTGATTTGGATATTTCTTTTTAATTTCTTCCCATGTTAATCTTTCTTCTTCCATATTATTTTCCATCCCTTCTCATATCCCATTTCTTTTTTTTATTTTATCATATTTTATTGAAAATTACAAATCTATGTTGATTCAACATATTATAAAAAATACCTTTCCATCAAAAAAGACAGATGCATCCTTCCTTCTACAGAAGTTTGCATCGGTTCTTTTCTCTGTCTTATAAGCCCCCTACAATTCCTTCTAACTTCGAATAAACTTTCTGATTGGCTTGCTTAATATGTGTATACACATCTATCGTTGTTTTAATACTACTATGCCCCATCAGTACCTTTAATTCTTCATAACGAACATCTCCATCCTCTCCATTTCCTATGTCATTCCTAGAAAATAAAAAAACGAAATTTCTAGTAAAAAGTTGTTTCCATTTTTTCTTTGTCCCTATCCTCTCTATTAGTCGATAGGAAGTTAGGAATATATCCTATCATTCCTTCCCTTTTCTTATTTTGATGAATAAACCATTTATCCATATAAAAATTACTTTTCATTTTATAAGCATCTCATTCATTTTCCTAATCAACAAGACAAGATGAAAAGTTTTTTAAAATTCCTATTGAAATACATAGAATAATTTGATAGAATATCTTTAGAAATATGAACAAATTGTTACAAGCCAAAAAATGACCCGAAAAACCCTTATTATCAGAATATTCTGTGAATTACGTCCGAAAATGAGGCTAGAAGCCCAGTATTTATGCGGGTTCTGAGGTTTAAGAGTAGAAATGATAATA
>CAJUGZ010000129.1 GCA_910585855.1 uncultured Lachnospiraceae bacterium
CATTTGAATTTTCAAGGTTGGTTTCTTTTACTGTTCAATTATCAATGTTCTGCTTTATCCTGTCACTTCATCAATTTACCAGCAACAGCTTGTTTATAATATCATGTTTTCCCAATTTTGTCAATAACTTTTTAAATTTATTTTACAAAAATATAAATAACTTAAAACACGAAAACTCTCAATGAACGACAGCTTGTTTATATTACCATTATTACTTCCATTTGTCAACACTTTTTTTCATTTCCTTCAATAAATCTTTTAGAGGACGCTAGATTCGAAAACGGTGAATCACCTGCTGTTCCACGTTTCCAAAAAGTCACTGCAGGCGGTTCACCGTTTTCGAATCTGGCTGTTTCTTGACCCCAGAACAAAAAAACCGCCTCTGGCGTCCGGTGAAAGCCAACCCTTTCCGGCAGCATCCTATCTCTAAAAGCCTAATTAAAGTTTTAAGTGTCAAGATCAAAAAAATTCAAAAATTCCACTAATCCAATCCATAAGATAATTATGATTATAAATCGCACTCAACAACTGACTCTCCCGCACCATTCCCAAAATCTGCTGCCCTACTTCCGTTCCGGCTGCTGCCGTAACTCCCAAACACAAAACCCAAAGTATAATCAACGCCTTAAGCCCTCCAACTAAAGCTCCCCCCATTCGATTCATCCAATTTAAACCCGGCAGCTTAAAAATTCCCTCTATCAATTTAGAAACCACTAAAACTCCAATTCCAACTACTAAAAAGCTAATCACAAAAGCAATCGCACGAATGGCAGCCTCAGTCAATACCCCGCTAATATAATCTTCAAAAGCACTCACCCCTAAAGCACGATATACAGTTTCTATATTATTCTTTGTTAAAGCTGTCCGTATATACTTTGGCAAAGGAAGCTGTTCAATCGCATAAGCTTGATCAGAAGCAGAAAATAATCCATTCTTCAGCTTTTCTTCCAATATATTATCTACATATTCCTCTGTTTTCTCCTGAATCTGCCCGTAAATCTTCGTTTCCTGCCGAAGATACTCCTCCACCTGCGGAGCTGCTGCTCTGCTAATTACAATTGTTACAAATAAAGCAGCAACAGAAACGATCATTTTTACAAGCCCCTTTCGATAACCGTTTCCAATACTTAAAATCAAATAAAACAGCACCACAATCAGCAACCAATTTTTCATACTTCCCACTCCTACCCTTTTCTCACTTGTTCCTATCACCTTATTTCAAACGAATATCATTAATAGAAGATGAATTTACCCATACATATCGAAATCCTGCAATCTGCTTAAATAAAATAATATTTTTCTCAAAGGTATACTCAAATTTCTTATTTCCATCCAAAGAATAAATGCACACACTATTATCATTATATAAAATCACCTGATCCTGTGTGAATGAAATATCCTTATAGTCCTGTTCTAATGATATCTGTCTTACCAAATTTCCAGAATTGTCATAAATCTGCAGCAAATACAATCCACCTGCTTCTGTATCATTTAATACAATCCCGACATTCTCTTCATTGTAAAAAACACTATGAATTTCTCTCTCTACCTCAACAATCTTAATCAATTCTGGAATTTCTTTCATACGGAAAAAAATAAGTCTGCTGTCAGCAAATGCGCAAATCACAGTATTATCCAAAAAAGCTACTTCTGGTATCAGCACATCTCCCAATTCTTTTTTACTATAGCCCCCGACAAGTTTTTCAATATAATTTTGCCCGACTTCTGAGAAATTATAAAATACCAGCGAATTTTCCAGTTGATTTTCCTCAATATCAATAGAAGATACCGCCAATTTCCTGCCATCCTCTGAAAGATCAATATCGATCGGATAACCATTCCCTTCTAAAAACGTCAACATCCCAATCAGCTCATTTCCATTCTTATCATATACTTTAATATAGTTCATTCCATTATTTTCCATCATAACTGCAACCACTCCCTGAGAAGCGACTGATATAGATGTAATCGGATATCCTGTTGTAACTGATCCCTGACTGCCGGAGCGATCAAATAGATATACTACATTTTCTTTTTGAGCTGCTACTGCTACATAGTCCTTGCATATATCAACAATCGGATTTTTAATTTCATATGCTTGACCCCATATTAAAGCACCATTCTTGTCCAAACAGGAAATTCCATCCATACTATAACGCAGAATATAATTTCCATATGCCATATAAGTCATATTTCCCGATTCTGTCAATTCTGTTAAAGCCAATACATCATATCCCGTATAAACCCTGCTCTTCTCATAAAAATGAATCCCTGCCAATAAAAATACCATTATCAATGCAATACCAATTCCTCTTTTTACAATTTTACCAATCGGAGGCAGAATTTTTTTCTGATTTTCTGTACCTTCCTTCGCCACTTCCTTTTTACTTACCTGTTCTAATAATGTAGTCCTATCGTCTTTTTTCACAAATTGTCTTATGTCCGCCATATTTTCTTCCTCTAGGCATTATGTATCATTACAATTTTTCATTATACAATAATTCTTTCAAAAACGCACGTATTTTTTCACTATCCTCCCATAAGTCTTTTGGAGAGGAGGACGCCAGATTCGAAAACGGTGAACCGCCTGCTGTTCCACGTTTCCAAAAAGTAAGAAGTTCTAAGACTTCTGCGGTTTCATGCATCCAGCCGGACAGACCAGAGCGCAATTCGCCCTCATGGCTGCCAGAACGAAATAGAGCTCCTAAATGATGCCACCTATCATAAAACAATCCCGTTTCGATACGCCGGGCTAAACACGCTCCTTTTTTTTCACACACTGCATGAAAGCAGTATGTGAAAAAAATCTTAGGTTTTCGAGCAGAAGTTAGAACTTCTAACTTTTCTCCAAAGTCACTGCAGTCGGTTCACCGTTTTCGAATCTGGCTGTTTTTTGACCCCGGAACATAAAAAGAATTTGTGCTTCTTCTACTGTAAGCCAACTTACAGCCAGAGGTGGTTTGCTCGTTTCCTTTGCCAGCGACTTCGGAGAACGGTTAGAACATCTGGCTTCTGTGGAAACACTTAGAATTTTTTGCATATCCTGCTCCCATGCAGGGTATGCAAAAAAAGGGGCGTGTTTAGCCCGTATCGTAAAGAAAAGAAGCTGTGTTATAGTTGGAAAAAGTTTCCTTACACCCACCACGTTTTGCCTTGGAATACGGGCGAATTGCGCCCCGGTTCGGACGGTTGGATGTACCTGAATACAGAAGCCTTAGACGTTCTTACCGTTCGGAGATCGGAGCAAGCAAAGGAAATGAGCAAACCACCTCTGGCGTCCGGTGAAAGCAACAAAATCTAAGGAAGATAAATTTCTTGTCCGGGATAAATTTTGTCTCCATCCTCAATTCCATTCGCCTCTTTAATTGCAGATACCATATGATCCGACTGATAAACTGCAACGCAAATCGATGTCAATGTTTCCCCTTTTTTCACTGTATAGTAATACCCTGCCTGTCCTCCGACATTTTGTGCTTCTTCTGCAGCAGTACTTTCTATACTATTTTCTTCTGATACAGTTGTTGTTTCTGTTGTTGTTTCTGCCGTTGTTATAATCTCTGTTGTTGTTTCTATTATGGTTTCTTTCGTGGTTTCTGTTTCCTCTGCAGATGTTACTTTTGTAGCTGTCTGCAATAGATCACTTTCTTCTGTAGATATATTCTCCTGTGTGGGGAGTGTCTGCTGATTGGTTAAATCCTCCTTAGTTGGATAAACATCTCCGTTTATCTGTTCTACTGCTATTGTTTCACTATTTGGTTTTAATACAGAAACAGCCAGTTGATGTACCTGATTTTCTAACTGCTTCATTCGATCATAATCCTGTACCAGAAGTGTTCCCGCTGCCAATACAACAATAACTAAACAAGTACATATGGTATATAATGTTCCGCTTAACTTTTTTTTCGTATGAGTATCTTGCTTTTCCTGTACCAGCAAACGATAATTCGAAGTTACCCTGTCCTCATTCTGTTTATCCACACTTTCACTTGGTGCTTGTTCCACCATATACTCCTGCATCTGTTCATTCTTCTCATAATAGACATAGTAACCCGAAAGCCGGACAAGCTGCCCGTTTTCATAAGCATAAAATTCTTCTTCTTTTTCACTTTTATCAATTAAAAATAAAACTTTATCAATCCCGCCAAAATTGTCTACATGTGTTTGAAACAATCCTGAACCAATTTCCCTTACAGAATCATTTCTTGCATAAAACCATCCCACGATTTCAAGACTATTAAAATATTGTTTGATTTTTTCATATAAATCCGTCCATACCTTATCTGTAAACTTTAAGTCGCTTCCCTCCTGTTCCACTCCTTCTGCCCGAACTGCACCAGAAATAAACAGATAGGTTTCTCCTCCATACTTTTTACAGTTCCCCATCAAAACTCCTGCCTGATACTCCTGTCCATCCTGTTCCCACAATTTGCGAATATAGGTCATCACATAATCCTCTATATATACCTTGCGATAATCTTCACCGCTTCCAATCTGACGAAAATTTCTCGGCAGCTTTACCGGAAACCCTGCTGTTTTTTCCTCCTTATTGTCACTATAAATAATCTCAATCATCCCTATCCCCACTTTCCCATTACAGTATTCCATCAACTATCCTTTTGGTGGAATCATATCATACCTGCTCAAAAAAATTGTGCATATTCTGTCATGGGGAACAAGATTCTTTGTGATAAAATTTTCTGCTTTTCAACATATTTCCTGTAGAATCCACCCAACCCAAATTTTGCATGTCAATCTTTTTTGTTTATTTACTGACTAAATTGGAGAGATTTGTTAATACTGTAGGATAAATACATCTGACTGCATCTTTTACTTTTTCTGCTTTTCCTATGCAGTCAGTATAGAAAGGTGGATTTTTGTGACTTACTATTATAATTCCTATGATCAGACTGCACCGATTCGTTTTGCAGCTCAGCTTACTAACTTGCTTTCCGACCATATGAAACCTTCCTGTTCTCCTGTATTTCTCTGTATTGGAACAGACCGCTCAACCGGGGATTGCCTAGGTCCTTTAATTGGATATAAACTTTCTGGATATTTAGAAAAATATCCTATGTTATTATATGGTACACTTTCTTCTCCTGTTCATGCAGGAAATTTAGACGATACACTTCATAAAATAAAAGAAAAGCATCCACATGCGCCCGTAATCGCCATAGATGCCTCTCTTGGTAATTCCTCTCATATTGGATATGTCACACTTGGCTCTGGAAGTATTCGTCCCGGTCTTGGTGTACAAAAAAATCTGCCAGAAGCAGGAGATATCTGTATCACCGGAATCGTCAATTTTTCGGGAAAATTAAACCATCTTTGCTTGCAGAGTACAAGACTTTCTACTGTTATGCAGCTTGCTGACTGTATCAGTTTTGGTATTATCAGTGCCTTAATTTATAGAGAGCGAAAGTTGCTTACACAACAATAATAAAACAGCCAGCCCTCCCTCTATCAATCTGCAAAAGATTACTGAAGGCTGGCATCTAATATAATCTCAAAAACTTCACCGCATCCTATACTTTTTCATCCACAAAATTTCCACGCAAAGCATCCCCCTCTATTTCTTTCCGATTCTGCTCATATGGATTTTCTTCCGAATATTGAATCGTAGTAGCCGTAACACCGCCTGCCACATAAGATGTCCCACACTCCGGGCAAACTGCCAGTTTTAAACGCACAGTTGCAGACATCAACTTTGCATTGTCTTTACTGCCCTCTCTTCTGGCATTTGCCACATGCTGCTGTTCATGCGCAGAAACCATTGCCGCTGAGCTTCCCGGTGAAATATGTCCCGGTGCTTTAAAAGACACATTGCCCTCATCCGAACCGTCCACATACTTTCTGTTTTTACAGGTCATACATTCAGAAGGTTTTGTCTTTCTCAGCCCTCTTGTTTTACCCTCCTGTTCTACTTTTCCTGCTTCCTCTGTCTGACTGACACCACTTTGTGCCGCTTTTCCTACCGGATCTGCCGGAAAATAAACTGCTTCATATGCATTTTTTCCAAGTCCTTCTATCATTCTCCTCTACTCCTTTCTAAATCTAAAATCTCCCATATCTATCTTATCGTACCACCTCTCATTTTTTATAATATAATTTTACATCTCTTTCCTATTCTATCGGCAAAACTGCTTCAAAACATCCGTCTAAAATATCGTCTTCCACCGAATTTGTATAATCATTCAAACACAGCTCAAATACATCAGTTTCATTTAAACGCACCCAAGCATAATATGTTTTATACCCTACAACCGAACCGTCATAAAGATTATACTCATAAGAATAGTACTGATAATTTACCAAATAACCATTAATTTCTTTTTGCATAATATCACTAAATACAACATTTTTATAGCCATTTTCCTCTGACATATATGTTCTTTCAAAATCAAAACGATCGACTGTATCATCCGAAAACTCTACAACCTCATAATAATAGTCCTGATCTTCCCCTTCATCCATAAAACAAATCTGAACAGGATAAGACCAATTTAAATCCAAACTAGCATTTGGCGGTGCAATCAGTTCAATCTGATACTTTCCTCCATAATCTTCTAAAATCGGATTGCCAGCGTCACTGTAATCTAAATCATGCCGCCAGTCATAGTCCTCTCCATAATCTTCATATGTCAATAAAGAAAGTAAAAATTCATCAAAATCATCTGCATACTGAGAAGGTACATAGCCTCCGTCACTTACATTGCACAAAATTTCCACTAACGCTTCCTCTAATTCGTCGATATCATCTCCGATTACAATACTATTTTTCTTATCAACAACAATCGACTGCATCCGGCTTTCATCCCATACCTGATAAAGAAATGCTGCTGTCTGAACATTGTACCCATCATCTGTACCAAACCGTATACTGATATAATCACTTAATTTCTCTTCTCCTAAAAAAGAAACTACCAGTTCTCCTGTTTCCTCCTCATAAGGAATCCTTATCTGCACTACCCGTCCCTGCTGATCTAAATAAAGATTACCTAAAATAATCAAATCCACATCATTTGGTATTTTATAATCGGCAATATCCTCACGCAGAGAATCTAAAAGCCCATCCACCCACTGTCTGGAAAAAACTTCTGCCAGCCAATCTATAAAAACCGTATTTTCCTCCAAACGATCCGGCAGACTGTTTAGATAAGACTCATAATCAGACGCCAATATAGTCATTTCATAACAAGTAGTCTGTATCATTCCAGATTCGGTCAACGTTTCTTTTCCTATCTTTGCATACTCTGCTTTTGTATATAATTCCTGATAAACATCATACAAGGTTTCTTTCAGTGAAAGAAGCACTTCTTCTCTCGCCTCCTGATCATAGATTCCCTCCACATCTGCTCCCGTTGTATCCTCTATAAACTCTTTTGGAACAAAAAATGAACGATCATATAAATCCGGCAGGTACAGATAACTTCCAGCTTCTTCTGTTGTGCAGTTTAAACGGATATTTTTCATATCTCCCGTTCCAAATTCAATACTGCCGTATGTATCTTTCTCTTCTTCATATAAATTTCCATATAAAAAAATTCTAAAATCTTCTAGTCCAAATTCCTCTAATATCTCTCCTATTTCATTTTCCTGATCCGAATCTGGACTATACTTTCCTGTTATCTCAAAAGAATAACCAAATTTTTTGTCCTCTGTCTTTTCCTTTCCTTCCTCCTGCAAAGTCTGTATCGTCTTTTGCATAGCGGCTTCTACTACTTTTTTCGCATCTTTCTTTCCAAAAATAGAATATACCAATACAATAATTGCCACTACCAACACAGATACCAAACCTGCCAAAAAAAAGACTGGTCCTTTTTTACTTTTCGACTCTATTATAATTTCTTTATCCGACAGATCAAAATGAATTTTTTTTATTTCCGATTTTTTCTGTTCTGCCCCACATTTCGGACAAAAGGCAGCTTCTTGAGGCAATTCCGCCCCGCACTTTTCACAAAACATCCATTTTACTCCTTTTTAAATCCACAAATTTTTCGTTATTCTCTATTTTATCATATTCTGCTGAATTTCACAATGTTCTATTACAACTACTTTAAAGATAAGATACTGCAAAAGGTTTTCTTTCACCAGACGTCAGAGGCAGTCTGTTAGTTAGATCACGGCAAAAAAGATTCTTTTTTTGTTTCGAATCTGGCGTCCTCTTTAATAAATCTTTTGAAACTTAATAATGAAAAGCACTTTCTTTCTCCATTCATATACTAATAGTAAAACAAAGAAAAGGAATATTCCCTATGTATCTTTTTTTCAGCATTTTTTTATTTATTACATTCCTGTGCCTTTTATGGAATCATAAACGCAAAAAATATATCATTCAAAAAGTCTGTTCTATGCCACAGCCGGAAAAATGTCAGCTATTAAATGAATTAATCCAGCCATTTGGTTATCACTATCTGCCCTATCAGGATATCTTTTTTTCTACTTTTGATGCTTGGCAGAGGGAATTTGGCTATACCAGAAGTTTTGACTGCCTAGCCCCGTATTTCAATATGGTATTTGACAGTGAACCGGTCTATTTTGACTATGACAACCGCACATGGCTGATTGAATTTTGGAAAGGACAGTATGGCATTAACTCAGGTGCAGAAATCGGTATTTACTGTGCCGATCATATTATTCCCCCGGAAAAGAGAAGCAAAGAGCTATTTCACACTGTTACGGATGAAGAGATTCCTATCTTTTCCATGAACCTAACCCGTTATCAAAATCAAACCCCGCAGACTATCGCAGCTATAACCATGCCGCATTGGTGGCTGGCTGCTTTTCGTATGGGCTGCTTTTCCCATCCTAGCTCTCTTTTTGCTGACTTTTGTATCTGTTTTCCAAACTGCAATATTATGACTGCATTTGTTCATGCCCTTCTAAAACTTGGATACAACCGTCAGTCTTTACAGATATGCGGATCTCGTGTCTGCTTTTCCTATGGAACTGCAGCAACCTTTACACCATGCGGATTTTTTGCGAAACTGGCTCGTTGTCTGGCTCAATGGAAAAATCGTATCTTCTGCAAACTTTATTTATATATGACTCGTCCATTTTCCTGCACGGTAGATCGCCTGCTCTATTTATACTTCTATCTGCCGTTTCTTTTCCGTCGCTGCCTGCGCCTGCGCAGATGCCGATGTAAAAAATATAAAAAAATATGCAAAGCACACCGCAAAAAATGTTTCCGCTGCAAAAAGAAAGGAACAAATCTATGAGTTTTGAATCCCGCCTTTCCCGCTCCTTTGAACATGCCCCTACTTTGCCGCTTACCTATTCTTCCCGCTATGTTTTATTCAGTGACTGTCATAGAGGCTGTGCTAATTCAAACGACAATTTTCTAAAGAACCAAAATCTCTATTTTTCGGCTCTTCAATACTATTATCAAAACAGATTTACCTATATTGAACTTGGTGATGGAGATGAACTATGGGAAAACCGAAAAATAGAACAGATTATTGAAGTACACAGCAATGTATTTTGGCTTCTTACCAAATTTGCCCAGCAAAATCGCCTTTATCTTCTCTATGGAAATCACGATATGGTAAAAAAGAAAGGGAATTATTCAAATTGTCATTGTTCTTCTTACTTTTGTACAGAAAGTCAACAGATGCAGCCTCTGTTTCCTAACCTTCCCTATTATGGCGGTGTTATTTTAGAGGACAGCAGCGGGCTGCGGATCTATCTGACGCATGGACATCAGGCTGATTTACTAAATTCCGTATTCTGGCGGCTTTCCCGCTTTCTGGTTCGCTATGTATGGAAGCCGTTGGAACATATTGGCTTTCTAGATCCGACCAGTGCCGCTAAAAATAATCATAGAAAAAACCTGACAGAAAAACGGCTTTCTTCTTGGGCAGAAAAAAATCAGCAAATCTTGATTACTGGACATACACACCGACCCAGATTAGATGGAACAGATTCTTTTTATTTTAATACTGGAAGCTGTGTGCATCCTCGCTGTATTACCTGTATTGAAATACAAAACCGCAGTCTGACCCTTTGTAAATGGACGATTAATACTCGTGCTGATCGCACGCTTTATGTTGCACGAGAAGTTCTTGCAGGTCCTTTTTCTTTGACTCAATATAAGCTTAGAGAACGCTGAAATTGAAAGGAAGGTCTATTCCGGGTTCGCTCCCGCTTAGCATTTCCTATTTTCATAGCGGACACATAAGGCGCTAAAAGACAGCAATACAGCGTCTAAGTGCCGACGGAAAATGATAACCCTTCATAGACCTTCCTTTCAATTTCAGCTATGTATAGTAGCCGGAAGAAAAAGAACTTTTTTTGCATAATTTTTTCATTTAGAAATTTTACTTATATTTCTTTCCCTCCGGCAAATGTTTTCCATATAGAAATATCTTTTATTTCTTGGGCTTTACACTGGAAAATATTTTGATCTAATACTACCATATCGGCATATTTTCCAGCTTCTAAACTTCCCTGCTGTTTTTCCTGATACACTGCATAAACACTTCCTCTTGTATAGGCACTGACTGCCTCTTGTACAGATAGTCTTTGTTCTGGATAAAAGCCTTGCTCTGGATATCCTTTCAAGTCTTTTCTTGTTACTGCAGAATAAATATTTTTCATTGGGTCAAACGTTTCTACTGGACAATCAGAACCGATCGAAAGCAATCCTCCATATTTTAAAAGCGATTTCCAATTATAACTTGTCTGTGCCAGTTCTTTTCCTACTCGTTTTTCCACGATATGCAAATCGTAGTTCAGAAAAATTGGCTGTATGAAAACCATAAGTTTCTGTTTGGCAATCCGCCTTAAAAGTTGATCATCTGTAATCTGGCAGTGTACAATACCATGCCGTAAGTCTGCTCTGGGGTATTCCTTTTGCAGCCGTTCGAAACAATCCACTGCCATTTCCACCATAGCATCTCCAATTCCATGTATAGCAATCGGAATCCCGTTATTATGTGTATATGACATATATTGATATAATTCTTCTTTTTTATAATAAGCAATTCCTTTTGTATCTGATGCATCCTGATAGGGATTTCTCAGCCACGCTGTTCGAGCCCCCAAAGAACCATCTCCAACAATTTTTAAGCATCCCAGCCGAAAATATCCCTGAGATTCTGCTTTTATCTTGGTTCTATTTCGGTCAATCTCCCAATCTGACTTTCTTCCAAATAAACTGCCCTCTTCTTCCAAAAACTCTTTCCAGCAAGAAAGTGTTCCCAAATTACACTGCTCATACACTTTTATTTGCAGCCGCCCTTCCCTTTCTAATTCTAAAAATGCCTGAATGACCTTTTTATAATCACTTACATTTCCAAAATCATCACTCTGTACAGCCGTAATTCCCTGTGAAAGAAGCTGTTTCTGCCCCTTTAGCAAACACTCTTTTATCGTCTCTAAATCAGGATCTAAAATCTGCCGATAAATCAAATCCATTCCGCTTTCCCGAAATACCCCGTTTGGCAAACCATCTTCTCCTATGCCAATCATTTCCAACAGACTTTCCTTTTTTTGCTCCTCTCTATTCCATACCTCTTCTGCCCCTGCAGATAGTTTTCCATCTTTTATAATATTACAAATCTCCATTGCCTTTGAATTTGCCACTAACACATGACCGCAAACTCTGCTGATTACAATAGGATATTCTGTAGAAACAGCATCTAAATCCGCTTTTGAAGGCATCCGTCCTTCTCTGAAATAGTCCTGATTCCAGCCACGCCCCATACGCACCAACTTTAGGAGAATTGACAAAGTTGCTGTCTGGGAATTTTA
>CAJUGZ010000130.1 GCA_910585855.1 uncultured Lachnospiraceae bacterium
GAATGGAAATGCAGAAGTCTTAGAACTTCTTGCTTTTTGGAAACCGGAACAGCAGTCTGCCTGGGGTTTTCACATCTGGCGTCCCCCCTGGAAAAAAACAATACATATCAAAATATAAAACAAGCTCTTAAACTTTCTTACCATTTAAAAATTCATTCATATCTGACATCCAATCCCATAAACCTTGCAATTTTCTATTTTAACTGTATTCCCACCTGAAGCGGATACCCCCGCAAAAAAGCATCAGTTTTCATCCGTTTTTTTCCTTCTAATTGTACTTCTAAAACACCAAGCGTCCCTTGTCCTGTTTTCACTAAAAAACGATTTTTTTCCACTTTTACTATCTCTCCGCAGTTTCCTTCCCACTCCTGATCATATACTTCTGCTTCCCATATTTTTACTATTTTTTCATTTAACGTAGTATAAGCACTCGGCCATGAATTTAACCCTCTTACCAAACAGGAAATTCGCTCTGCAGAATCACTCCATAAAATTCTTCCGGTTTCTTTCTCTAGTTTTTTTACATAACAGGCTTGTGCTTCCTCCTGTTTTTCAAAAACTGCTGTTCCATTCTCTAATTCGTCTAATACCTCTAACATTAAAGGTCCGCCAATTTTAGAAAGTTTTTGAAATAAACTCTCTCCCGTTTCTTTTTTATCAATCAAAACCACTGCCTTTTTTATCATATCTCCTGTATCAATTCCGGTATCCATCTTTATAATCGTTACTCCAGTTTCTTTTTCCCCATTGATAATCGCCCACTGAATCGGTGCAGCCCCACGATACTTTGGAAGCAAAGAAGCATGTACATTAAAACATCCATAACGTGACAGTTCCAAAATTTCCTTCGATAAAATCTGACCAAAAGCCACTACCACAATAATATCTGGATCAATCTTTCTTAAAATTTCCATAAATGATTCTTCCCGAACCTTTACCGGCTGATAGACCGGAATTTGATAAGAAAGCGCCAATTCCTTTACCGGAGAAAACTGTACTACATTCCCTCTGCCCTTTTGCTTATCCGGCTGTGTCACAACAGCAGCCACAGTATGCTTTGGGGACTCCAACAACACCCGAAGCGTTTCCACCGCAAAATCCGGTGTTCCCATAAATACTATCTTCATCTTAATTACACCAATCCTTTCTGCTAATCCCTTTTACTTCTTTATCCCCTTCTTTGCAGCTTTACAATCTCTCCCTACTCTTCCTCCTGTTCAGCATAATAAACATCCGTATCCATAATCGGGCTTTCTGCAATATCCACATACAATTTTCCTTCCAAATGATCACATTCATGACAAATTGCCCGTGCCAAAAGCTCCGTCCCCTCTACCTCTCTCTGCTGCATCTTTTCATCATAAGCCAAAACCCGAACATAATTCGGTCGTGTCACGGTTGCCGTCTTTCCGGGTATACTCAAACACCCCTCTCCCCCGGTCTGCTCCCCGCTCGTTTCCAAAATAACCGGATTAATCAATACAATCGGTTCTTTACCGTCTGTCACATCAATCACAACCACTCTGCGCAAAATACCAACTTGAGGAGCTGCCAACCCAACCCCATTTGCCCGATACATCGTTTCAATCATATCCTCTATCAACGTCTGAATCCGAGGCGTCAACTCCGTTACCTCTTTACACTTCTTTCTTAAAATCTCATCACCCTCTGTACGAATTGTTCGAATTGCCATTCTCTCTTCTCCTCCATCCTGCTGCCAAAACAAACAGCTATATCTCTAAACCAACAACCTATTAAACATTATCTTTTTATCCCAGACTCCCACCATGCCAAAACCTCATTCCTGCCACAAATAAAACAACATCTAAAAAACAACACTCAGCAAAACACTACACAATACCTATCTGCCACACCACTAAAATACACCATACTTTTAAAAAAAATTACAACGCTGCAATATAGATTACGGCTTGGAACTCTTCCTCCTGATACACACAGCCGAAAGCCGAAGGGAGCTCTATGCAGGGTCATCATTTTCCGTCGGCACTTAGACGCTGTATTTTAGCGTCTTATGTGTCCGCTACGAGAAAATGCTAAGCGAAAGCGGGCCCGGAATAGAGCTCCCTTCGGCTTTCGGCGTCCTCCTCATCCTAGTATATATGCACTGGATTCACATCAAACTGCACCTGAACTTCCAAACTACTCTCCAACGAATTTAAATACACCTCCATCTTCTCTTTCATTGTCAGTATATCAGCAATCCGAGAATTTTTCAAATACATTACGCTTCTATAAATATCCTGTATCTTCCCCACACTTGCCAAAGTCGGTCCTATCACCATAATTCCAAGCATACTGCATGCCTCCTGCATCTCCTCTTTCATCTTTTCTAACAACTGCTCCCCATCTTTCTCCCCCTTTGCCATAGCCAAAACCGCCATCATCTGTCCAACTGGAGGATATCCAAGCAGTCTTCGATACAGTATTTCCTGCTCATAAAAAGCCAAATAATCCTGTTTCGCCGCCGTTACGATACTGTAATGCTCTGGATTATAAGTCTGTATCACCACCTCTCCTGCTTCCTCCCCTCGTCCGGCTCGCCCGGCTGCCTGCACCAACAGTTCAAATGTCCGCTCTGACGAATGATAGTCATTTGAAAATAAAGACAAATCCGCTGCTATCACTCCTACTAATGTCACATGGGGAAAGTCATGCCCTTTTACAATCATCTGTGTTCCAATTAAAATATCAGCTTCCTGCTTTGCAAAGACTGAAAGCAGCTTTTGATGCCCATCCTTCCCCGACGTTGTATCCGCATCCATCCGAATCACTCTTGCCTGAGGAAACTCCCGTTTCACAGCTTCCTCTACTTTCTGCGTTCCCGTTCCAAACGCTGCAATATAAGAAGATCCGCAGACCGGACAAGTCTTTGGCGTAAAAATCGTATACCCGCAGTAATGACACCGCAATGTCCCATTATTATGCACGGTCAATGTTACATCACAGTGAGGACATTCCACTGCCTTTCCGCAGGCTCTGCAGGATACAAACCCGGCATATCCTCTTCGATTGATAAAAAGAATCGTCTGCTGCCGCCTTCTCAGACGCTGTTCCATCTTTTCTTTTAAGGAGCGTCCAAACATCGACTTATTTCCTGCTTTTAATTCTTCTCTTAAATCGACTACTTCCACATGGGGAAGCTGTCTGGTGCCAATTCGTTCCGGCAGCTCATAATAGCGATATTCCCCCTGTTTTGCAAGATAAAAACTTTCCAATGACGGAGTTGCCGAACCCAATACCACAGAAGCATTAGAAAGCCTAGCCAGTTCTGCTGCGGTTTCCCTGGCATGATATTTTGGAATCGTATCGCTTTTATAAGTTGTTTCATGCTCCTCGTCAATAATAATCAACCCTAATTCCTGAAACGGTGTAAAAAGCGCCGATCTTGGACCAATCATAATATCAATTTCTCCGATTTTTGCCCGTTCATACTGATCATAGCGTTCTCCCTGCGACATTCTGGAATTCATAATCGAAACCCGGTTTCCAAATCCTCGATAAAACCGCATAACGGTCTGATAGGTAAGGGCAATTTCAGGAATCAATACAATCGCCTGCTTTCCTTTTGCAATCACTCCACGAATCAATTCCATATAAACTTCCGTTTTCCCGCTTCCGGTCACTCCATGAAGCAGATAGACACGCCGGATTCCCTGCTGATATTCTTTTAAAAAATCATCTGCAATCGCTCTTTGCTGCAAAGAAAGCTGATGTCCTTCCCCCCGTTCTCCTTTGGATAAAAATGAAGGAATTCGATAAATCCCCTCTGTTTCTATTAAAATCAGTCCTTCTTCTTTTAGTCCGTTTATTACAGAAGCAGAAACTCCTAAATTTCCGGTAATCCATTCCATAGGAATCCGCCGCTTCTCTAACAGTTCTCCTAACACCTTTGCCTTTGCTTTGCTGCGTTTTCCATGCTGTACAATATAAGCCGCTGCCGCACCCTGTTCCACTGCCAAAGAAAGATAACGTTTTTCTTTTCCTTTTATCTTTTGTTTCACCGGAATAACGGTTTTAAGTGCCTGACTCATCGTTCCTCCATACTGCCTGCGCATCCACCAAGCCAAAGCAATCATCCGGCTTTCGATCGTTGTACTTCGATTTAAAATCTGCAAAATTGCTTTTATTTTTTCCACCGGATAATCGGTATGATTGGAAAGCCCTACCACATAACCACGCATCCGCCGATTTCCCTTCCCAAAAGGAATTAAAATCTGACTTCCCACCACAACACTTTTTTCCAACGCCGGAGGAATTCGATACTGAAACACCCGATCCAATTTTTCCAGTGAAATATCTACAATCACATCCGCATACAACACGATCCGGCACCTCCTTCTCTTTAGCTCTGCCGCTCCTCTTGATATCCGGCAAACACACGCAGTTCCTTTCCCACCTGATCTAGTGCCATTCCTCTTGAACCCTTTAAAAGCACTACGTCTTCCGGCAAAAGCAACTCTTTTAAATACTCGCTTATCTGCCTGTTATCCGAAAAATGTTTTACCCGAATCCCCGTCTTCTCTGCCAAAGCCGCCTCTTCCATATATGGAGTAAGTGTTCCCACAGTCAGCAGCAAATCTACCCCTGCATGAGCGGCAAATCGCCCGATTTCCTGATGATACTGCTTTTCATCTGCTCCTAACTCTAACATATCTCCCAATACGGCTACTTTTCTCCCCTCATTTGGAAAATCCATCAATACCCGAATCCCTGCCTTCATCGAATCCGGGTTTGCATTATACGTATCATCAATTATGGTATATTTTTTTGTTGCAATTACCTGCTGACGCATTGCAATGCCGCCAAACTGCTCCAATTTTTCTGCTGCCTTCTTTAAAGGCACACAATACAGTTTACAAATCGAAAGTGCCGCCATTGTATTCAATACATTATGAATTCCCGGCATAGAAAGTGTAACCTCTATTTCCTCTTCTAAACAAACTGCACGAAATACTGCTTTTCCTCCTACAATCTGAATCTCTTTTGCATAAAAGTCACAATCTGGTGTTGTCCCATAGAGCAGTGTCACCTGTTCTACTGCATTTCTCTTTTTACGAAGCAGCGGATCATCCCCATTTAACAAAAGAATCCCATTCGATTTCATACCAGAAGCAATTGCCATCTTTTCCCTGCAAATATTTTCCTGACTGCCAAGCTGCTGAATATGTGCCACTCCAATATTAGTAATAACTGCCAGATCAGGCCGCACTATTTTTGTCAGCCGCTCCATTTCGCCAAATTCACTCATTCCCATTTCCAAAACAGCAACCTGCTCTTCTCCAATCTCCGATAACATAACCGGCACACCGATCTGACTGTTTAAATTTCCTCTGGTCTGAAACACAGTTCTTCCCGCCGACAAAGCCTCTGCAATCAACGCCCTTGTAGTAGTTTTCCCCACACTCCCTGTCACTCCTATAATCGGAATCACCTTTTTCTCCCTAAAACAAGCTCCTGCCATCTGCAAAGCCCTTTTACAATCCTCTACCCGAATATGAGGCTTCCCCCAGTCTAAAACCTCCCCTTTTTCTGTCAGAGTAGCCTCTGCTCCATTGAAAAACGCACTCTGAATAAATTGATGCCCATCCACGTGTTCTCCAACAAGGGGAACATACAACGTCTTTTCTTTTATCTGCCTAGAATCAAAACTCAAAGCAGAAATTTCTTTTCCCTCTTCCCCACATAAAAGCATCCCATTTAAAGCCTTTACTAATTCTCCTACTGTTATAGTCTGCATCATACAAAAGCCTTTCTTTTCCTATATCAATATTATCTTCTATCCTACAGTTATCCCACTATCAGTTTTCAAAAAAACACATCTGCTTTCCACTGCTACACATTTTGATGAATTCTATATCTACAGATAAATTGACCAAAAGCCAAATAGAAAATCGCTGCAAAAGGTGTTTTCAGAGAGGACGCCAGATTGGGGAAAGCATTTGAAATTGCCGCTCCGGTCTCCAAAAAGCAAGAAGTTCTAAGGCTTCTGCCCATCTATGCATCCAACCGAACGAACCGGTGCGCAATTCGCCCGCACAGCAAGCCAAACGTTACAGCATAAGGAAAACAACACCAACCATAAGGTACATCTTTCCTTTGGTGCGGGCTAAACACGCACCTTTTTTTGCACACACTGCATGGAAGCAGTATGTGCAAAAAATTCTAGGTTTTCGAAGCAGAAGCCTAAGAACTTCTAGCTTTTCTCCGAAGTCGCTGCAATTCCAAACACTTTCCCCAATCTAGCTGGTAATCGCAACCGAAACTTTTATTTCCCATATTATAATAAAAAATTATGATTATTTGGTAAAAAATTTAATACAAAATCAACATATGTTGACAGGTTCTTAGAAACGTTTAGACATCATTCTTTTTTGTTTTTTCCAAAATCAAGAAACAGCCAAATGCGGAAACCCTAGGCAAACTGCAGTGACTTTGGAAAAAAGCTAGAAGTTCTTGACTTCTGCTTAAAAACCTAAGATTTTTTGCATATCCTGCTTCCATGCAGGGTATGCAAAAAAATGGGCGTGCTTAGCCCGGATGAAAGGGAAGCCATTTTGTTGTGGTGGATCGCATCTTTTGGTATGCCTATTTTGTTTTGGCTGCCGTGAGGGCGAATTGCGCCCCGGTCTGTCCGGTTGGATGCGCTGGGATGCAGAAGTCTTAGAACTTCTTGCTTTTTGGAAACCGGAACAGCAGTTTGCCTAGGGTTTTCACATTTGGCGTCCCCCCGCCAATTCCCGCACAATTTCCGCAATAACCACCCTTTCATCAAAAGGATACCGAACCCCTTCTATCTCCTGATAATCTTCATGCCCCTTTCCAAATAAAGCAATCAAATCCCCATCCTCTGCCGTTTCAATTACATATCGTATCGCATCCCGACGGTTTGGAATTTTAATATAAGCACCATTTGTCTTTTTTATCCCAATTTCAATATCGGCAATAATATCCTCCACTTTTTCAAACCTTGGATTATCCGCAGTCAAAACCGATAAATCTGCATACTTTCCAGAAATCTCTCCCATGTCATACCGCCGAAGCTTCGATCGGTTTCCTCCTGCTCCAAATACTGCTACCAGACGTTTCGGATGATATTCCCGCATCGTAGCCAAAAGACTTTCTGCACTTACCGCATTATGCGCATAATCAATAATCAAATGAAACCGATCCGATATATGTACCGGCTCTACTCGTCCTCTTACCGCCATATGGTACATTACTTTTTTTACAATATCCGGCTTTACATCTAATAATGCTGCTGCTGATAAGGCTGCTAAGGTATTCCATGCATTAAACCGTCCCATGCAGCCCACTTCTACTTCCATCTGATAAGCTCCATCTGTCTGAAATCGAATCCCGATAAATCCGGGTTTTTGACAGCAGACTACATTTCTTGCTATCAGATCTGCTTCTCCTTCCACAGAAAATGTCCGAATCTGGCAGGTATGATTTTTTAATAATTCCTCTGTATGCTCATCGTCTTGATTGACAATGCCAATCCGGCAGTTTTGAAATAACTGGCTTTTGCACTGTAAATATTCTGCAAAATCTTTATGTTCTCCTTCTCCGATATGATCTGGAGAAAGATTGGTAAATATCCCATAGTCAAACTTCATCCCAGCTACCCGATAGGTTAAATAGGCCTGTGAAGAAACCTCCATTACTACATGCGTGACACCGGCATCTGCCATTTGACGAAAAATCTTTTGAATTTCATAGGACTCCGGGGTGGTATTATGGGTTTCTATCACTACATCCCGATAACCTGCCCCTATTGTTCCAATCATACCGGTTACTTTTCCTGAAGCCTCTAAAAGTTCCTTTATCATATATGCTGTTGTTGTTTTTCCCTTTGTTCCGGTAATTGCTATCGTAGTAAGAACACGTGCTGGATAGTGAAAAAATGCAGCCGACAGATATGATAACAGCTTTTTGCTGTGGCTGGTTCGAATAATCGTAATATCTGGCAAAATCTCTATATCCCGCTCAATTACTATGGCTGCTGCACCCTTTTCTACTGCTTCTTCTATGAAGTTGTGTGAATCCATACGGCTTCCCACTACACAGAAAAACAAACAACCCTTTTTTACTTTTCTGGAATCATAGACTAAATCAGAAATCTCAATCTCTGTGTTTCCTTTCAGCAAAGTATAATCCTTTGCATCTGCCAATAAATCTGCTAAAACCATTGTTATCCTCATTTCTATTTTATTTTTATTCTTTTACTTTTTCTTCAAACTCTTCTAACGATATCAATATTTTTCTTGGTTTTGTACCTTCTTCTGGTCCGACTACTCCGGCATCTGCAAGCTGATCCATAATTCTTGCTGCACGGTTAAACCCGATTTTAAACTTTCTCTGCAGCATCCCTATAGAAGCTTTTTCATTTTGCAAAATCAAACGCCCTGCTTCTGCAAAGTAAGAATCTCTTTCCGAATCTGTGCTGTCATTTCCGGTTTCTAAGGAAATGGAGGATGTAACCTGACCTGCCGATTTCCTCTGTCTGATAAAATCCTTTTGTCCTTTTAAAAACTCCACAACATTACTTACTTCCGAATCAGATACAAACGCTCCCTGAATACGAATCGGACTAGAAGATCCATATGGTGCAAATAACATATCCCCTCTGCCAAGCAGTTTTTCTGCTCCTACCGTATCTAAAATTGTTCTAGAGTCTACGCCGGAAGATACGGCAAATGCAATTCTAGACGGAATATTTGCCTTAATCAATCCGGTAATTACATTGACAGACGGACGCTGTGTTGCAATAATCAAATGAATCCCTGCTGCCCTTGCAAGCTGTGCCAAACGACAGATTGCCTCTTCCACCTCGTTAGAGGCCACCATCATCAAATCGGCTAATTCATCAATAATAATTACAATCTGCGGCATCTTTTGAAGTTTGACGTCTTCCTCTTTCAGTAATTCCAGCTTTTCGTTATAGCCCTGAATATTGCGTACATTCCACTCAGAAAATTTATTATAGCGCTCCGTCATCTCTGCAACTGCCCAATTCAATGCTCCTGCTGCCTTTTTCGGATCGGTAACAACCGGAATCAATAAATGTGGTATGCCGTTATACACACTTAACTCTACTACTTTCGGATCAATCATAATCAGCTTTACATCATCAGGATGTGCCTTATAAAGAATACTGACAATCAAAGTATTAATACAAACCGATTTTCCTGAACCAGTTGCCCCTGCAATCAATGCATGAGGCATCTTTGCGATGTCTGTTACTATTGTCTGTCCCTCAATATCTTTTCCCACCGCAAAAGCCAGCTTAGAAGGATGAGTCTGAAAACTTTCCGACTCCAACAAATCTCTTAACATTACGGTTGCCACTTCTTTATTCGGAACTTCAATTCCAACCGCCGACTTTCCCGGAATTGGTGCTTCAATTCGAATATCCGCCGCTGCCAGACTTAACTTAATATCATCAGAAAGCCCTACAATCCGACTAACCTTTACTCCCTGCCCCGGCAAAAGTTCATAACGTGTTACAGTAGGTCCAGAGGTAACATCCGTTACAGTAACACTAACGCCAAAACTTCGAAGCGTTGCTTCCAATTTCTGAGCAATTACTTGATTCTCCTGCCTTTGCTTCCGATCGGAAACAGCCTGCTTTCCCTTGATCAACAAAGAAAGAGAAGGAAACTCATACTCTATCACAGGCACAGTATCTTCCTCTGATACAATCTCTATCACAGGCTCACTAAAATCTGCTCTCTGACAGTCTTCTCCTTCTGTTTCCCCATCCTTTCCTTCCTCTATTTCTTCTATTTCTAAAATCTGTTCATCCTCTTTTTGTATCTGCTCCTTTGAAAAATCTTTCGATTCTTTCGATAACTCTGCCTCTTGCTCTGATAAAATATCCTCCTCTTCCTGATTTTCCAATGAATGACTGTCTAAAATATTCCAGCTTTCCTGCTGCCTTTCTGTTAATTCCTCATAACCTGCTCTGGCAATCGGAAACGGCACCATTTCCGGCGGAATCCCCATTCCAACCTCAACATCTTCCAATACATTCTGATAAACCGTCATATCCTGCAGCGGCTTTTCCTTCGGCACTCGTGCAAAATCTTCCAACGGACTTTGCAAAACATCCTCTTCATAATAAGAACCGCCCCCTTCCTGATATCCTCCGTCATCATACCGCATCTGCTCCGAATAAACTCCATCCTGCTGTCCCATATAATCTATCTGCTGCTGATACAGCATATCCGAAGATTCTTCATCATTCCTCCGCCCCTGATACAATACATGCAAAGACTCCCTATCCTCCATTGAATCCTGATATGCCATATCCAACGACTCCCTATCATTCATCGAATCCTGCTGATATTCCATATCCATTGCTTCTCTACCATCCCCCCACACTTCGTCTGCCTGCTCATTCACATCCATAATATCTTCCTGAGAAACTATATTCTCATCCAATGTAAAAATTGCTGCCGATGCCGTCTTCTTTTTCTTTTTCCCAGTCTGTACTCTTATCTGCTGCTTTTCTTCACGCTGTACTCTTCTTACCTGTGTCAAACGCTGAGGATTCTCCGCAGCAACCTGTATCATACGACTTCCCTGCTTTTTTACATTTCCAAGCAATGATTTTTCCGTAATCAGCACTAACCCTGCCAAAATCAATGCCATCATCAAAATATACATTCCCAATGCACCAATAAAAGGCACAAAGACAGTACCAATCAAAGCCCCAATCCATCCTCCGCCTTGATGACTTTCTGCCGAAAACTTATAACAGATCTGCAAACCGGTATCTTTTTCATATGGAAAAGAAATCTGCTGCAGCATAGCACAAACTGCCAAGTAAACGATTATTGCAGCTACTATCTTTATCTTTGCCTTCCCGCTTCTTCTATTTGACATCCAAAAAAGGACTCCCAAAAAAAGCAAAACTGGAAACAGATAAGCAGTAACTCCAAACAATCCAAACATAACACTGCTTAACATCACTCCAAATTTTCCGCACAACCCAAAATTACACAATAAAAACACAAGAACCACTGCACTGACAGCCAATAAAACCGCTTCCTGAACCATAGCTGTATCCATTTGTTCTTTCTTACTTTTCTTTCCTGTACCTTGTCTAGCCTGACTTTTTCCTGTCGTTTTCTTCTTTCCTGTATTTGCCTTTGCTGTTGTCTTTCGCTTTTTCTGCATGGAGTTTTTTGTGTTCGTCCTACCTGTATTTTTTTTCGTTGTTCTTTTCTGACCTGTAGCTGCCAACACGTTTCTCCCCCTTATATTCTTATTTCGAGATAGCTTGTTCCTATCCGCTCTTTTTCTCTTTTTTCGTTTCCTTTATTTCACAAGTTTTATTATTATACCTCAAATCCGGCTATTTGTCGAGATGCAGCAAGTAAATCTTTCATTAGGCTTTTGAAGATAGGATAGGATGCTGCCAGAAAGGATTGGCTTTCACCGGATGCAAGAGGCGGTTTGCTGTTGATTCTTTTTTTGTTCCGGGGTCAAGAAACAGCCAGATTCGAAAACCATGGGCAGCCTGCAGTGACTTTGGAAAAAAGTTAGAAGTTCTTGGACTTCTGCTC
>CAJUGZ010000131.1 GCA_910585855.1 uncultured Lachnospiraceae bacterium
GAAAAGGCAGAAGTCTTAGAACTTCTTGCTTTTTGAAAACCGGAACAGCAGGCTGTCCACCGTTTTCGAATCTGGCGTCCGGTAAAAAATCCCCTTTGCAGCACTTCATTTCCAAAAGCCTAATTAAAAATTTATAAAAAAGGGGACGCCAAAAGCGAAAGCGGGCTCGGAGCAGACCTTCCTTCGGCTTTTAGCGTCCTTCCTCTCAAAAAAACTTCTATTTACTTTCCTTCTTCCACATCCTCCTTGCTTTTATTCTCATCCTGAAGTTCAGCTTTCCCCTCTCCTTTTTTACAGTACAAAATCACCTTCTCTTCTTCATCTACCCGATACAACCCCGTATAACTCTGCGTTCCAACAGGCAATTCCTTCTTTCGAAGCAAATACTCCACTCCACTCTTAATCAAATAATAAATCACAGCAAAAGTAGGCACTCCAATTACCATTCCAACAAATCCAAACAATCCGCCAAATAAAAGAATTGAAAAAATCACCCAAAAAGCCGACAACCCAGTAGAATCTCCTAAAATCTTAGGTCCAATAATATTTCCGTCAATCTGCTGCAAAACCAATATAAAAATCACAAAATACAGACACTGAATCGGATTTACCAAAAGAATCAAAAATGCACTGGGAACCGCTCCAACATAAGGTCCAAAAAAAGGAATTACATTTGTTACACCAACAATTACACTAATCAAAAGTGTATAAGGCATCCGCAGCACCGAAAGCCCAATAAAACAAAGTACCCCAATAATAAAAGAATCAATCAATTTCCCGGATATAAACCCACTAAAAATCTGATTTGCTTTTCGTGCAATCTCAATTACCACATTGGCATTTTCTACCGGAAGAAATGCATAAACCATCTTCTTTGCCTGACCGTCAAAAGCTTCCCGCTCTGTCAATGCATAAATCGCTACAATCAGCCCAAGAATCCAATTCATCAAAGAACTGAAAAATCCAATCACATAAGTAGTAAACCCACTGACTAATGTATTCATCCAACCCAGCAAATCCGTATTTACCCAATTCTCCAAATAAACAATCGCCTTCTCATAAGCCTCACCCCCAGCTGAAAAGAGCTCAGGGTGCTTCTCCTGCAAGCTATAAGCCCACTGTTCAATCGTTTCAAGAAATCCAGAAGAAGAAGCCACTACATTCTTAATGCTATCCACTACTCTAGGACCAATCATGCCAATTACAGCCCCTATTACCAACAAAGCAATCATCATTGTAATTGCAACACTAATCCCTTTTGCAACCATATGATGCTTTTTCTGCTTCTTTTCTTCTTCTGAAGGAAAATTTTTCTGAAAATACTTTTCAATTTTCTCCTGCCAAAAAGAAGCAACCGGTCGTAAAATAAAAGCAATCACCAATCCATAAATAATCGACTGCACAGCATCCGTCGCTTTTCCAAAAAAACGCACAATCAAATCCATCCTCAGCAAAAAGAAAAAAATCATCACACAAGCCGAAAAAATAGCAATAATTGTAACGCCCCATCGAATATATGGTTTATATTCTTCCTTCATCCCTCTTTATCCTCCTATTGTATCCAGACCCCATCCTTATCTACACGGTATCCGTCTGGTGTAAGTGTATTTATTGCGCAAGAACCATCCTCCTGTAAATAATACCATTTTCCGTCAATCTCCTGCCAATCCGTCAGCATATATCCATTCTCATCCAAATAATACCAGTTTCCCTTAGCCAAAACCCACTGTTTTGCCGCCATCAGATCAATCCCAAGCCGATAAGTCCACTGCTTCTCCTCTTTATTATAAATCCACCCCGGCGCACTCTCCGAAACAGGCACAGTACATCTTCCTACCACAGTAATATCTTTCTCTGTATAAGATACAGTAATTGTATTTGCGCCACTTGTCAAGGTATACTGCAAAATATCAAAATCTTCAACTGCCGCAACCCGAATAATCCGCCCAATACTCTTCTTTCCATCACGATAATATGCATTTACCTGAAAATCTGACGCATCCACATAACCTCCAGTCGTCAATACATCCCCTGTATAGACCACTTCAATATGAGAAAGCACCTCTGTTTCAGCAGCCGCCAAACCAACTACCGAACATCTTCCAAACATCCCCGTCACCATTCCAATTACCGCCAATAAAGCCAATAATCTCCTTCTCATGTTCTCACCCTTTCCAAATTTTATAAATCTATCTATTTTACTCAACCAAACTATTGATAAAATTTTCATTTTCTAAGCAATATCAATAACAATAAAACACTTAAATTTTCGAACAACCAGTCTGAAACCAAATCAAGGTCTGCAGAGGGTCATCATTTCCCGTCGGCACTTAGACGCTGTATTTTAGCGTCTTATGTGTCCGCTACGAGGAAATGCTAAGCGAAAGCGGGCCCGGTGCAGACCTTGATTTGGTTTCAGGCGTCCGCCTACCCAAAAACACCTATTTACTTATTCATAACGAAGTGCTTCAATCGGATCTAACTTCGCCGCTTTATTAGCCGGATAATATCCAAAGAACACCCCGATCGTCATAGAAAATCCAAGTGAAAGCACAATACTAAATATCGTAGGTTCTGCCGGATATCCCAGTAAATTCGACGCAAATATTCCAAGTGCTACTCCAAGTGCCACTCCAATTAACCCTCCAATCAGGCAAATCACCATAGATTCCATAATAAACTGCAGCCGAATCGAACTATTCGGTGCACCAAGTGCCTTCCTTGTTCCGATCTCTCTGGTTCTCTCCGTAATGGATACCAGCATAATATTCATAACTCCAACACCGCCTACTAAAAGAGAAATTCCCGCAATTACTCCAATCGCAAGTGTCACTGTATCCATCATAGTAGACATCGCTGAAATCATACTTGCCATACTAAAAGCACCGACATCAAAATAATTATTATTGCGGTAATAAGCATTAAAATAATTCTTAGCATCCAGTATCATCTGGTTGGTATCTATATTTGGCTTTGTTATAATAGAAATAGAAGTATACCCGCCAGAAGAATGAACCCTGTTCTGCACAGCCTTTAAAGGCACATAAAAATAAGTTTCCATATCTTTTTCTGAAGAAGTTGTCACCATCATTGGATTTTCCTGATGTTCATAAACTCCTGCAATCGTATAGCGAGAATATCCCATATCATCCTTTACCTCAATTTCCCTTCCTACGGCTGCTTTTACATCTCCTCCAAAAAGATTATTTACCAGTTTGTCGGTCACTAATGCCACATTTCTTCCATTCAGATAGTCCGTTTCACTCAAGGTTCTGCCTGACAATATCTTTATATCTGTGGAGAGAAAATAATCAGAATTAACCCCTGTTACCATTACATTTGCATAATTTTTTCCAATCGAAACCTTCCCTCTTCCGGTTGATTCTGACAATGTAATTCCTACAATCGAATCTTTATATTCCTCTTTAAATCCCTGTATCATCTCTTCGCTAATTAGATCACTTTCCAGTAACCCTCTGTCCTTTGATACCGATTCATAGGTCATACCGCTTGCCCCTGTTTCAACCTCCTGACTTTTATATTTCAGATAAACTGTAATATCCGATGCACCCATAGACTGCATAGAGGAAGTAATTGTGCTTTCCAGCGAATTTCCTACTGTCATAATCGCAATTACAGCAGTAATACCAATAATAATTCCAAGCATGGTCAAAAGCGCACGCATTTTATTTGCCTTTAAACTTGATAACGCCATAGAAATATTTTCAAAAAACAGCACGATCTCCACTCCCTTCCCGTTCATCGATAATCTGCCCGTCCTTTAACGTTACAATCCGTTCCGTTTCCTCGGCAAGCTCATTTGAGTGTGTAATCAGTACAATCGTCTTTCCCTGATCTTTATTTAATTTATGAAAAATATCCATTACCAGACGACCTGTTTTCGAATCCAACGCTCCAGTTGGCTCATCTGCCAAAATAATTGCCGGATCGTTTGCCATTGCTCTGGCAATCGCTACTCTTTGCTTTTGTCCTCCGGAAAGTTCATCCGGTGTATGCTGCATCCGCTCCTCCATTCCTACCATTTTCAGTAGTTCTTTTGCCCGTTTGGTACGCTCTGATTTTCCTACACCGGCATACAGCATAGGAAGTTCTACATTCTTTAATGCACTTGTTCTGGCGATTAGATTATAAGTCTGAAACACAAATCCAATCTTATGATTTCGAATCTTGGAAAGTTCATTGTCTTTTGCTTTTACAATGTCTAATCCATCCAGATAATAGCCGCCTTCTGTCGGGCGATCCAACGCTCCGATAATATTCATCAGAGTAGATTTTCCTGAACCAGATGCCCCTACAACCGAAACAAATTCTCCTTCTCTTACCACCAGATCAATTCCATGCAAAATTTCCAATTCGTTTGGTTCTCCTATGTAAAAACGTTTGATAATGCCATGCAAATCAATTACCGTTTTCTTTTTCGATTCCTGTTCCATTCCGTTTTCTACTCTCCCATCATCAGCGACATCATATCTTCCAGTGCATTGCCGCCAGCATTCGGTATCAGAATTTCTTTTCCCTCCAAATCTTCCTCACTGCTGATCTCGACATAGTAATCGCCCTCTGTTCCAACTGTCACATATACATCTCTCTGTGCTGTTGTACCATCCTCTGCCTGCTCCATCAATGTAATATAACTCTTTCCTTCCGAATCACTTAAAACCGCATCATATGGTACAGTAAGTACATTTTCTCTGTCTTCTAAAACAATATTTGTCTTAGCTGTCATACCAAGCCGCAGGCGTTCATCCTGCTGATCTAATGTAATCTCTACACGATAGGTAACAGAATCTCCCTGTGTCGGAGTCGGAGCTAAAAAACTAACCTTTCCTTCCAATTCATCATCTCTGGTTGCATCTGTCTTAATTACAGCTCTCATTCCCTCTTTAATCGAGCTGATATCATATTCGTCTACTTCCGTAGCAATAATCAATTCACTGCAGTCCTGCAAAACCAGCAATGTACCTGTTGTATAAGTATCCCCCGAATTGACTTTTACATCAGTAATAGTCCCGGAAAACGGTGCTTTTACATCGGTTTTCTTTAAGTTTCTCTCATAAGCAGATAATTTATCTTCCAATGTTCTGACACTGGTTGTTCCGCTTAACCGCTGCAGTTCAATCTGATCTTCAGAAGTCAGCAGAGAATTTCTGTTATTTCTCTCCTGTGTTATCTGATTGTCTAATGCATCCTCATAGGCATCTTCTAATGTTTCAATCTGATCCCGCATGGCATCTAATTGATTTTCGGATGCCGTCCATGCACTGACTGCTGCCTCATAATCTGCCTGAAGCTGATTATATACTGCAGTTGCATCGGCATATTCATCCTTTAATTCATTTAATTTCATATTTGCTTTTTCATATTCTGCCTGAAAATAATTTGCCGATTCCTGCGCTTCTTTTACTGCTTTATCCTTTCGGTATGCTGTCCGGCTTGCTTCATCATAAATCTTTCCGGTTGTCGGATCAAATTCATCCTCATTATCCACTCTATACTCGTCTAACTCCATCTGCGCCATCTTTAAAACAGAATTTGCATCTGCTAATTCTGTCTGTTTTTTTGTTACCTCTGCAGTCAGGTTTTCATATTCTAACTTCATATTTTCATAGTCACTCTTTACAGAATTCCATGCTTCCAATGCTGCTGTTACATAAGCTTCATCCGCCATGCGCTGTTTTTCATAGACCAGTTTATCCTCCATCGCCTCATCTAACTTTTTCTTTGCATCAGTAATTGTATCATTCATACTGTCTGCCTGTTCTTCGTTAGAAGTCCGTGCCGCATCATAACTTCTCTGTGCCTGCTCCACTGCAATTTGATTTTGACGATTTGCATTGGAAATATCGGTATTTACATCGGAAATATCATCCAAAATATCGCTTGTATCAAAAGAAAGCAGCAAATCTCCTTCCTCTACCAAATCTCCAACTTCCACATAGACATCATTGATATCATATCCAGTTAAAGAAGATGTAATATCTCTAGACTCTATACTCTCTACTTTTCCTGTAGTACTGACATAACTCAACAAGGAACGTCTTTCCACTGTTGTTGTCTTTATTTGGCTCTGCAAAAGTTCTGCTACTTTTTTCTGCTGCTCTTGAATCTTATTTCTGATTACAAAGACGCCAATCACAAGCAGTACTACTACAATCAGCAATTTTTTGTGCTTCTTGATCCACTTCAGAACAGAAGCCACTGGTTTTTTCTTCTCTGCCATACTCTTTCCTTTCTTCCCTTCTAAAACAAAAATCTGCCTCTCTGTTACGCCTCCTGTTATTTTTAGACCCTATCAGGCATATCTATTCAGGATTCTTGTATTTTATCACAGAATATTTCTTGCGTCATGTCTTTAAAAAAGAGTTTACATTAATTTAATAATCCATTAATAACCTCTTAAGAAAACTTTTCGATACGATAGTTTCCTGCCTGTTTTAAAAACATCTCCGCATAGCGTCCCCCCAACTCCATTAATTCATGATGTGTTCCCTCCTCTACAATCTGTCCTTTCTCTAACATATAAATCCGATCCGCCATACAAGTGGTAGACAGCCGATGTGAAATAAAAATTACCGTCTTATCTTTTGCAATTTCCAGCATATTCTGATTAAAAGCATACTCGCTAATTGGATCTAATGCACTGGAAGGTTCATCCATAATTACATACCGATATGGACGCAGAAATACCCTAGCAATCGCTGTTTTCTGCGCCTCTCCGCCCGAAAGATTCCTTCCGTTCTCATGGAATTCTTTGGTCAGATCGGTATCAATTCCCTTGGGAAATGCTGCCACCTTTTCTCCCATTCCGCTGTGAGTCAAAACCTCTAAAATCTTCTCCCGTTCGTTATCCTCTACAAAATCCATTGCCACATTCTCCCCCAAAGTAGCAGCAAAAATCTGAAAATCTTGAAAAACAGCCCCAAATCCCTTTCGATAAGATTCTGTTTTTATTGTCCGAATATCCGTATCTCCAAGATAGATTGCTCCCTCTGTCACATCATAAAGCCGCATCAGCAGTTTAATCAATGTAGACTTTCCAGCTCCGTTATATCCAACAATCGCTATTTTCTCAAGCGGATGTATAGTCATATTGATATGCTGTAAACTAGGCTTCGTTTCTCCTTCATAAGTAAATGATACATCCTTTAAACAAATCGTCTGTATCTGATCGTCTGCCTCTGTCCCATCCTGCCCTTCTATCTCAGGCTGATAAGAAAGGAAATTTTTAAATTTTTCTACATAAAGTGCCGCTTCTGTAGCTGATATCATAACATCAACAAGATGCCTCATACGGGCTGCAAACCGACTGGTTGCTCCAATTAAAGCCGCAAAATCTCCAATTGTAATTCGATGTGTTACTGTAATCTGATAAGTCAGATAAAGAAGCATAAGACATTTTAGAAAAAAATCCTGAAACACACTCGATGCTCCGGCTACCTTCACCAATTTATTTCCGCCTTTTCGATAAATCTCTTTCATCCTCTGTGTAGCAGAAAGAAATCGCTGATACAAAATCAAATGTACATCCGACAAACGGATTTCCTTAGCATAATCACTGAGATAAAAAATCCGCTGGCTGTAATCCCTTTCCCGTTCAATCGGTTTTGCCTTTAAGTCCAACTGATAACGATATTTTACCAATTTCGAATTACACAACAGGCGAACCGCTGCCGTTATCAAAGCAAACAAAATCAGCACCGGATCTAACGCTGCCATCAATCCTCCCAAAAACAGCAGTTCCGATACTCGAGCCATCACATTCATATAAGCACCTAATACCTGCTGGCATTTTACATCCGCCTGAGAAGCTGCCCATACAAAATCCGTATAAAACTTTGGCGTTTCATAGTAGACTAGATCCATTTTTGCCGCCTTTTCAAACAATTCTGCCCGCATCTTCTCTGTCATAGTAATATGTGCCGTCGGCTCTAAATACTCCACCAAATAAGCCCCTGCAATGTTTCGAAAAATCATCAACCCGGACATTACTAACAAAAAACAAAAAATCTCCCGAAAACTTTTCCTTTGTTCCAATGCATCAAAAATAAACTTTAAAGAATACGATCCGGTTGCCACCCATACAAATGACACCAAAAACACATAAGCCGTATAAATATAAAAATAAAACGGAGTAAAACGCTGATAATAGCCAAGAATCATTCGAATATTTTCCCAGCTTTCCTTCCAGCTCAATTTCGTTTTTTCCTCTGAGGCACTATTTGTTTCTGTTCTTTCTTTCATAAAACTTCCTCCTCACGATACTTCTCCGCCTGCTTAAAAAACATCTCTGCATATTTCCCATTTTTCTCTATTAATTCCTGATGATTTCCCTCCTCTATAATCTCCCCATCCTCCATCATATAGATCCGATCCGCAAGTGTAGCAGAAGAAAGTCTATGGGAAACAAAAATTACGGTTTTTCCCTTACATGCCTTCATCATATTTTCAAATACCTCATATTCACTAATCGGATCTAATGCACTAGAAGGTTCATCTAAAATAGCAATACTACTGTCTTTTGCAAAAACCCGGGCAATCGCCAATTTCTGTGACTCCCCACCGGACATTAAAATTCCGTCCTCATCAAACTCTTTCGTCAAAATACTGTCCATTCCGTTTGGAAACGTCTGTATCTTTTTATAAATCCCGCTTTCCTGCAATGCCTCCTTTACCCGCTCTTTCTCCATCTGATTCGTTACTGGTTTCAACAGCACATTCTCTGCTACAGTTGCCGCAAATACTTTAAAATCCTGAAAAATCGTTCCAAACAGACTGCGATATCCCTTTGCCTGATATTCCTTTATATTAATCCCATCTAACAAAATCTCTCCTTCTGTTACATCATAAAGACGCATCAAAAGTTTTACCAAAGTAGACTTTCCCGCCCCGTTATGTCCCACCAAAGCAATTTTCTGCCCAGCCAAAATTTTCATATTGATATGGCGCAAAGTTGGCTTCTCTGCCCCTTCATAACAAAAAGAAACTCCTTTTAATTCTAAATCATGCCTGCCGTTTTGAGGTATCACTGCATCCTCTTTCTCTTTCATCTTTGGCTGATAAGACAAAAACTCCCGAAAATTCTCAATAAACGCCCCATTTTCATTTAACCGAGCTCCCGCCCATATCAGATCTCCCAAACATCCGTCCAGTCCGCTGGCAGCATTTAATACCGTAGTAAGTACCCCAAACGAATACTGATGAAATACCAAATAGCGATAAACAATAATAGACTGTATTCCTAAAAATACAGTAAGACTAGAAATCACACTACTAAAAATCCGATAAATTCCAGCCCGTTTTCCATATCTTCTCGAAACCTCCCGGCTGCTCTTAGCCGCTTCATGAAAATTTCGCAGAATCGGTGCAAAAATATGAGTCAGCCGCAAATCCTTTGCATAGTCCTGCAAATAAACGACCCGATTGACATAATCCATCTTGCGCCGCTCTCCCACAGTCGCTTTCCGCCTAGTAAATCTTGCCTCTACAAACCGCCTTTGCACCGCCTGCACCAACACCATAGCCGCCAGCAAAAAAGGCAGAATAAAAGGCTCATAAATCAAAACCGCCGCCCCAAACCCAATCATAGACATAATAATCGACACTAAAAAAGACATTGTACTCAAAATCTCCGTTGTACGTGTCAGCACTTCCTCATTCGCCTGCGTATAAATATCATAAAATTTTGGATTTTCATAACAGGACAAATCCACTTTTAGCGCCTGCTGATAAATCATATCCATCAACTTCGACTGAATCAGCACATTTGTCTGCGGCACAACTGCCTGCTTCAGATAAACACCACAACAACTTACCAATGCACTTACCCCAAAATACCCCAAAATACAAACCGCAATCTGTCCAAATGCAATCTTCTGTTCTATACATCCAATAATAAACCGCAAAAAAAACAAAGTATAAACCAATTCAACTGCACAGTCAGCACATACAAACAACAGCTCCCAAAAAATCCTTCTAGGAGCTGCCCTCCAAATAATACGAAGCATAAACAAATTATTCCTAATACTCTTCATAACTCTCCTTCCTCTATATTCCGACATCCCCCTCTATTTTTTTCGCTTCCACCCACCCAACAATCCTTTTTTAAAGTTCTGCATATTCTCTTTTACTCTAGGATGATCCGGATACTTCTGCCAAAATCCGATTCCTCTATTGATATCTGCTTGAACTCCCAATCCATACGCATAAATTTCTCCCAATCCTATTGCAGAAAGCACATCCGGCTTAAAACGATCAAATTCTTTCTTCGCTTTCGCATAATCCATATCAACCCCAAGCCCTTTTAAATAACATGTACCAAGCATCCCAAAAGCCCAGTGATTGTCCATTTCAGAAGCAGCCAAAAAGTGCTTCACTGCTTTTCTATAATCAATTTCAATTCCATCACCGCCATAAAAATAAATCTCTCCCAAAAGATTATTACACCCTGTCGATTCTGGATCTGCTTCCAGCCCCATTTCAAAATAATACTTTGCCTTATTTAAATCTCTTGCCCTTTTTCCATTAAAACTATATAATTTTCCAAGATAATAACAAGCATCCATATCATGTAGCTGAAGCGCACGATTATAATATTCTTCTGCCTTATTTAAATCAATCCCTTCCAGATCTTTTCCAACCTTTATTTGATACCAGCTCATATTGTGATCTGCCCCAATCCGCTCTAACTGCTTTGCTTTCTCTTCATTTTTAGGAATACCGTTATCACCGGAACGCACAATATCAATATAATTTACCAATCCCATCATCACACCATGTGCAATTAAATTTTCATAAATCGGAATTGCCTTTAACGTCCACTCATGCAATTTTCCCTCCCACTCATTACGACTGATCCGCTGGACATCAATTCCAAAAAAATAAGCCGGATCTCCATAATAATAAGCATTAGCAAGCAAAATCTGACAAAACAGTTGTCCGTCCTCCGCCAACCGTTCCACTTCATCCCATACCTCTTTTGCACTTTGATAAGGAGCATGAATAAAACTTCCAGATCTAGGTGAAAACCCGCCAAACCGCTTTCCTCCAAACATCCCTACTGCACTTCCATTTTCAATACTTCTATTCAAATATTCCTCTGTAAGTGCATCATCCTCTTCCAAACCAAAACTAGCATTTACAAAACAACTTCCGGCATAACAGCGTGCCAAAAAAAAGCAGGCATCTGCATCTCCTTCCTTTGCTGCTTCCTCTAAAAGCCCTCTTGCCTCTAACCCTCTTTCAAACTGCATATGAAGCCATAAGATATCTACTGCCTTTTCCACACGACTGTCAAATTTCTTTTTCATTTTTAAACCCTCCAAATCCTTTTTATTACTTACATTTTCTTTATAAAAATAACTTCATAAATTATATCATATCTGACATTTTTTTCAATCATTTCCATCAGCTATTTCCATAAAAACTTTAATTAGAGATAGGATGCTGCCGGAAAGGGTTGACTTTCACCGGACGCCAGAAGCGGTTTGCTCCTATTTTTTGCCTGCTCCGCTCCAAACGGTAAGAAAGTCTACGGCTTCTGATTTCGGT
>CAJUGZ010000132.1 GCA_910585855.1 uncultured Lachnospiraceae bacterium
CCTGTACGAAATGCTTTGATTATGATACAATAAAGGATACTCTTAAGTTGCGTACCCGAGAAACAGGGGATTATCTGGAACTGAAAGCCGGAATGGGAGTAAAAACACTGAAAAGATATTTTATTGATAAAAAGATACCAAAAGAGGAGAGGGATCGGATTCCTTTGATTGCAGAGGGAAGTCATATTCTTTGGGTGATTGGATATCGAATCAGTGCCGGATATAAAGTGACAGATGCCACCAGAACAATACTACAAATAAAAATAATTGGAGGACAGTAAGATGGCAGAGAAGATTCGTATATTATTGGATGAAAAAGAGGTAGCACAGACTATTGAAAGACTGGCTGATCGTATCAGCAGGGACTATGAAGGGAAGGAAATACATTTGGTTTGTGTGCTGAAGGGCGGGGTTTTTTTCACCTGTGAGTTAGCCAAGCGAATTCATGTGCCGGTTACAATGGATTTTATGTCTGTATCGAGTTATGGTTCTGGTACATCCTCAAGCGGAGTAGTAAAGATTATTAAGGATTTGGATGAATCGATTGCCGGGAGGGAGGTTCTGATTGTGGAGGATATTATTGATTCCGGCAGAACATTGAGTTATTTGATTCAGCTTCTGCGTCAGAGAAATCCGGCTTCCGTCCGGCTTTGTACGATGTTGGATAAACCGGAACGAAGAGTGGTAGAGGATGTGGTAGTGGATTATGTGGGATTTCATATTCCAGATGAGTTTGTGGTGGGGTATGGATTGGATTATAATCAAAAATATCGGAATCTTCCGTATATTGGGGTAGTCGATTTGAATGGGGAAGAATAATTATGGCTTTATATCGGAGCAGTAAAACTAGGAGAGTAAAATGGCAGAGAAGCAGCAGGAAAAGAAAGCAGATATTGCCAAGAGGAGGTAGCAGTTGAGAACAAAGGGAATGGGTATTTATATTATCCTGATGGTAGTGATTGTATTGGTGATGTTTTGGTCAACGAATGGAAATATTCGGACGGACGGTTATACCTACAATCAGTTTTTAATGGATTTGGAGCAGGGAAAGGTATCTATCGTAACGATTAAGCCAAATGGAAACGGAGAAGTTCCGACAGGAGAAATCGAGGTTTCTTTAGTAAGTGGTTCGACACGTTCTATTTATGTGGCAGATGTAAAAGATGTCATTTCGGATTTAAATCAGTATGGGGTAGATTATCGGCAGGAAGATGTACAGAGAGAAAGTGTATTTTTGACTACGGTGCTTCCGATTCTGATTTGTGCCATTGTGGTATTTATTATTTTTAGTATGATGAACAGTCAGATTGCAAGCGGAGGCAGTGGAAATGCCAGAATGATGAATTTTGGAAAGAGCCGGGCCAGAATGGTTGTAGATACGGCAAAAAAGATTACATTTAAAAATGTAGCAGGATTGGATGAAGAAAAAGAAGAATTAAAAGAGATTGTTGATTTTTTAAAGAGTCCGAAGAAGTATCTTCAAGTAGGTGCTAGAATTCCGAAAGGTGTGATTTTAGTAGGACCTCCCGGAACAGGCAAAACGCTTTTGGCAAAGTCAGTGGCAGGAGAGGCGGGTGTGCCGTTTTTTAGTATTTCTGGATCGGATTTTGTAGAGATGTTTGTCGGAGTGGGAGCTTCCCGTGTACGGGATTTATTTGAAGAAGCAAAGAAAAATGCACCATGTATTGTATTTATTGATGAGATTGATGCTGTGGCAAGACGGCGTGGTACAGGTATGGGCGGCGGACATGACGAAAGAGAACAGACATTAAACCAGCTTTTGGTAGAGATGGACGGATTTAGTGCTAACGAGGGAATTATTGTAATGTCGGCAACCAATCGGGTCGATATCTTAGATCCGGCTATTTTGCGGCCGGGACGTTTTGACAGAAAGGTAATGGTAGGAAGACCAGATGTAAAGGGCAGAGAAGAAATTTTAGGAGTTCATGCGAAAAATAAGCCTCTTGCGGAGGATGTGGATTTAAAGGAAATTGCCAGAACGACGGCAGGATTTACGGGAGCGGATTTGGAAAATCTGCTGAATGAAGCGGCAATCGCAGCAGCAAAAGAGAACCGGATGTTTATTACGGCAGGAGATGTCAAGGGTTCGTTTGTAAAGGTAGGAATCGGAGTGGAGAAAAAGAGCCGTGTGATTTCTGAAAAAGAAAAGAGGATTACGGCTTACCATGAAGCAGGACATGCAATTTTATTTCATAAACTTCCAGATGTAGGACCGGTTTATTCGGTGTCGATTATTCCTACTGGGATTGGGGCTGCCGGTTATACTATGCCGCTCCCGGAAAAAGATGAAATGTTTAATACCAAAGGGCGGATGCTTCAGGATATTATGGTAGATTTGGGAGGACGGATTGCAGAAGAGATGATTTTTGATGATATTACAACAGGGGCTTCCCAAGATATCAAGCAGGCGACAAAAATTGCTCGGGCTATGATTACAAAGTATGGTATGTCGGATAAAGTGGGGCTGATTCATTATGGAGATGATGATGATGAAATATTTATCGGAAGAGATTTGGCACATACCAGATCTTATGCAGAGAATACGGCAACATTGATTGACGGAGAAGTAAAAAAGATTGTAGATGATTGTTATGAAAAGGCAAAGTTAATCCTAAAAGAGAATGAAGGGGTGCTTCATAAATGTGCAGAACTGCTTCTGGAAAAAGAAAAGATTGACCAGAAGGAATTTGAGGGGCTGTTTGCATAAAGGATTTTGCAAAGCAGAGATGGAATTTATCAAATTTACTAAAAAAAGGATGATTTTTTTGTTAAATTTGTGTACACTTTTGTAGTGATATTTGCTATACTAAGTAGCGTATCCCCCCAATACATGAAATAGTTTTTGCTACACCCCATAAGAGATGAAATACCTTCTCAAAAAGGACAGCTTTGTATAGGCTGTTCTTTTTTTGTTTAGAGGGGGACGCCGAAAGCCGAATGGGGTTCTATTCTGGGCCCGCTTGCGCTTAGCATTTCCTATTTTTATAGCGGACACATAAGGTGCTAAAAGACAGCACCTAAGTGCCGACGGGAAATGATGACCCTGCATAGAACCCCATTCGGCTTTCGGCTGTGTACTCTAGAACGGAAAAATATTTTTGGGATGGTGTATTTTAGGTAAAAGAGAGAGATTTAGAATACGGGGGAAATGCCGATATAGGAAATAGGAGGCTGTTTTTGCGCAATAGATAGAGGAAAAGATAAGAGAGGTGTCAGTGATGGAAGTAAATTTGTACAATAAAAGCCTTGTGGAAAAGGTACAACTCTATGCTCTGATGATGAATCCAGTATTGGACAGGGAGTCTTTGTATGCGGATTGTACCGAGGAATATGTAAAGCCGGCAGAACCGATGGAGGGTGATGAGGTTACTATCTATCTGCGTGTCGGAAGAAATAATCCAGAGCATGTTTATCTTTTGACGGATGAGCAGAAGATAGAGATGCAGTATGATCATTCGGAGGGACTGTTTGATTTTTATTATGCAAAGGTAACAATGGGAAAAAGACCGTTTCACTATTGTTTTGAAGTGGTAACGGGGTGTATGAATTGTTATTATAATCAGAGAGGCGTGATGTTAGAGCGTCAGGATTATTATAATTTTAAGCTTGTGCCAGGGTTAAAGACACCGGATTGGGCAAAGGGTGCGGTAATTTATCAGATTTTTGTAGATCGTTTTTATAATGGGGATAAAGCGAATGATCCGCTGGATCGGGAGTATTCTTATATTGGAGAGGGAATTCGTCAGATAAAGGATTGGGATAAATACCCGGATGCAATGGATGTGCGTTCGTTTTATGGAGGGGATCTGCAGGGAGTTATGGATAAGTTGGATTATTTGCAGGGGCTGGGGATTGATGTAATTTATTTTAACCCTCTTTTTGTATCTCCTTCGAATCATAAATATGATATACAGGATTATGATTATATTGATCCGCATTTTGGACGGATTGTAAAGGATGAAGGAGAAACTTTGATTGAATGGGATAACAGTAATTCTCATGCTTCTCGTTATATCTGCCGTGTGACCAATAAAGAGAATTTAGAGGCTAGTAATCAGCTTTTTATTGAGTTGGTGGAAGAGGTGCATCGGCGGGGAATGAAAGTGATTATTGATGGGGTGTTTAATCATTGTGGATCGTTTAATAAGTGGCTGGATCGAGAGTGTATTTATCAGAATCAGGAAGGATATGAGGCGGGGGCTTATATCAGTGAGGACAGCCCATATCACGATTATTTTAGTTTTCATGATCGGTTTCGGTTTCCTTATAATGATTCTTATGATGGCTGGTGGGGGCATGATACGCTTCCAAAGTTAAACTATGAGGCATCTCCTCAGTTGGTGGAAGAGATTTTGCGGATTGCAAGGAAATGGGTGTCACCTCCTTTTAATGCAGACGGCTGGCGGTTAGACGTGGCAGCCGATTTAGGACATAGTTCGGAGTATAATCATTTCTTTTGGAGAAAGTTTCGGGAGGCAGTAAAAGAGGCAAATCCTAATGCCATTATTTTGGCAGAACACTATGGCGATCCATGCAGTTGGTTAGAGGGCGGAGAATGGGATACGGTAATGAACTATGATGCTTTTATGGAGCCGATTACTTGGTTTTTAACTGGTATGGAGAAGCATAGTGATGAGTATCGGGGGGATTTGCTTGGAAATGCCCGGTCGTTTTTCGATGCAATGTCCCATCATATGTCAAGATTTACGGCACAGTCTATGATGGTGGCGATGAATGAGCTTTCTAATCACGATCATTCTCGTTTTTTGACCAGAACGAATCATCGGGTAGGGCGGACTGCCTATGCCGGACCAGAGGCAGCAAGTGAGGGAATTAATGTTGCAGTATTTCGGTCGGCGGTTGTGATACAGATGACTTGGGTGGGAGCACCTACAATTTATTATGGAGATGAAGCTGGAGTCTGCGGGTGGACTGATCCAGATAATCGAAGAACTTATCCTTGGGGAAAGGAAGATTTGGAATTAATTGAATTTCATCGGCAGATTATTCAGATTCATAAAGAAAATCCGGCATTGATGAAGGGATCGTATCATCCTTTGATTATCGGAAATCAGTGTCTGGCTTACGGACGGTTTAAAGGAACGAATCGAATTGCTGTGGCAGTAAATAACAGCAAAGAAGAAGTGACGCTTTTTGTACCTGTTTGGAAGTTAGGAGTGGGACAAAATTCTGTTATGGAAGTTTTAATGCACAGTACGTTTGACGGGTATAGCTGTCAGGGTGAAGGATATATTGTAAAAAACAATATGATTAAAGTAGTGCTTGGGGCTTTTTCTTCTTTGGTAGTAAGAGAAAAACAGTAATCTAAGCCAATCACATAGGAAGAAGAAAGGGTTTGGAATGAAACAGGTTAAATTTTTATGGGCTTATATTCAAAAGCATAAGAAGCAGTATCTGTTTGGAATGATAACTTTATTTGTGGTGGATTATCTGAATTTGCTGATTCCTAAGTTTACTGGAGTGATTACAGATGGTCTTCAGGATGGAACGATGGATGGAAACGGAGTAATTCGAAATGTGGGTATCATTTTAGGAGTTGGGCTTGGTCTTGGGGCTGGACGGTTTTTATGGCGTTATTTTATATTTGGAGGAGCCAGACAGATTGAATATGAGATTCGAAATGATCTGTTTGCTCATTTGGAAACGCTTTCTGTAGAGTACTATAATGAGCATAAGACGGGAGATATTATGGCTCGTTTTACTAATGATTTAAATGCGGTTCGTATGTCGATTGGACCGGCTGTGGTTACGGCTTTTGATGCTTCTGTGCTGTTGGTTATGGTAGTTGTGCAGATGATGGTCTATGTGGATAGAAAACTGACTTTGTTTGCGGTACTCCCTTTGCTTTTGATTGCTTTTGGAGAGTATTATTATGGGCAGATGATAGAGAAGCGTTTTGCTGCCAAGCAGGAGGCCTTTTCTGAACTGACCGATCAGGTTCAGGAGAGTATCTCTGGGATTCGGGTGATAAAGGCTTTTGTACAGGAGCGGCAGGAACGAGCTGCCTTTGCCCGCTCGAACCTAAAAAATAAAGAAAAAAATTTGGAGCTGGTAAAAATTCAGGCTGTAGTAATGCCGCTTTTGGATGTGATTATCGGATTGAGCAGTTTGGTTACTTTGATTTACGGTGGTTATCTGACCATGAGTGGAGAAATCAGCTTAGGGCGGTTTGTAGCATTTCATCAATATATTGGATTGCTGGTTTGGCCTATGCTGGCAGTCGGAGAAAGTATTACTTTATTTTCTCAGGGAGTGGCTTCAGTAAAGCGGATTCAGGAAGTAATGGAGGAAATTCCTGAGATACAGGACGGCAGCTTGGTAGAAGATGTACAGAAAATTCGTGGAGAACTGACTTTTCGGCATCTTACTTTTATTCATCATGGGCATACAGAGCCTACTTTAGAGGATATTTCTTTAGAGGTGTCTGCAGGATCGACTCTGGCTGTAATTGGGAGAACCGGAAATGGAAAGTCTACTTTAGTCAATCTTTTGCTGCATCTTTATAATGCAAAGCCCGGAATGATTTTTATTGATGGAAAGGATATCAATTCGATTCCGCTTCAGACGCTGCGGGAAAATATCTCCTATGTACCGCAGGATAATTTTTTATTTTCGGATACCCTTCGGCGCAATATTGCTTTTGGAGCGGACAGTGATGAATTAGAACCGGTGATTCTTGCAGCAAAGGCAGCTTGTATTCATGACAATATTATTGAGTTTCCAGACGGCTATGAAACGATTGTCGGGGAGCGGGGAGTAACACTTTCTGGCGGACAAAAGCAGCGCAGTTCCATTTCAAGAGCCATTCTTAAGGATGCGCCGATTTTGATTTTAGATGATGCCCTTTCGGCTGTGGATACCAATACAGAAGAACAGATTTTGCGGAATTTAAAGGAAAATCGAAAAGGAAAGACAACGATTTTAATTGCACATCGGATTTCTACCATTCAACATGCAGATTGTATTGTAGTATTGGAAAATGGAAGGATGACAGCATGTGGAACACATGAGGAATTGCTTTTGCAGGACGGTTTTTATAAACAGACTTATGAAAAGCAGCGTCTGGAACAAAAGCTGGAGGAGGTGCGGGACAGATGAGCCAGGAAATGCGGAAAGAGTATGAAATGAAAGGTAGTGTACTTCGACGGCTGGCTGCTTATTTGCATGGATATGAAAAAACGCTTCTGGTGGTTATTTTTTTGGTGCTGATCATTACCGCATTAGAACTTTATAAGCCGATTATTATTGGAGATGCCATCGATCTCTATATCAATACAACAGGAAAAGAGGGGCTTTCTTTGCAGGAGGCAGAGGCACTTCGTCAAAAAAATTTAAACGGTATGCTGCAGGCAGGGATTTTGTATTTGGCTGTACTGCTTGTTATTTTTTTCTGCAATATGATTCAGACTTGGAAGCTGCAAAAAATGGGACAGAGTATTATTTATCAGATTCGAGAGGAAGTGTTTGAACATATTCAAACCCTTTCTATGGATTTTTTTAACAATACGCCGGTTGGAAAGCTGGTCACACGAGTGACCAATGATACAGAGGCATTAAATGAGATGTATACCACGATTTTAGTGAAGCTGTTTCGAAACTGTATTAAAATTGCTGGTTATGCGATAGTGATGATTCGGATTGATGCGGTACTGGCGTTTTATTCCTTTCTTTTTTTACCGCCGGTTGGTGTTTTGATTGTATTTTTTCGAAGTCTTTCTAGAAAGGCATATCGGATTACACGAAATAAACTTACCGATTTGAATACGTTTCTTTCTGAAAATTTGTCTGGTATGAAATTGATTCAGATTTTTGCACGGGAAAAAGTAAAATATCAGGAGTTTGAAAGCCGCAGTTTAGGGCTTTATAAGGCTTATTTTCGAGAGGTAATGATCTTTGCAGTTTTTCGTCCGCTGATTTATATTGCTTCTGTATTGGCATTGGCAACGGTACTTTATCAGGGCAGTATGCTGACATTAAAAGGTGCGGCTTCAATTGGAACGCTTTATATTTTTGTCAGTTATATCAGTTCCTTTTTTGAACCAATTCAGGAACTGGCAGAACAATTTGGAACGCTGCAGTCATCTCTTGCTTCAGGAGAAAAAGTATTTTCTATCCTTGGAGAGCAGCCGGATTTAAAAGAGGCAAAGAATCCGGTGAAAAAGGATCGATTTGAGGGAAAAATTGAATTTTCACATGTCTGGTTTGCTTATGAGGGAGAAGATTACATTCTAAAAGATGTCAGCTTTACGATTGAACCCGGAGAAAAGGTGGCTTTTGTCGGAGCAACCGGGGCGGGCAAGTCTTCTATTTTAAATTTGATTGGGCGATATTATGATATTCAAAAGGGAGAGATTCGGATTGACGGAATCAATATCCGGGATTTGGATATCCGTGGGCTTCGCAGTGCAATCGGGCAGGTGCAGCAGGATGTCTTTCTTTTTACCGGAGATATTAAGAGCAATATTCGGCTGCGAAATGATGAAATTTCGATTGAAAAAGTAAAGGAGGCGGCTTGTTATGTACATGCATCTGAGTTTATCGAAAAGCTGCCTCTTGGATATGACGAACCTGTAACAGAGCGGGGGTCTACACTTTCTGCGGGACAGAGGCAGCTTTTATCATTTGCACGGACGCTGGCTTTTGATCCTCGGATTTTAGTAATGGATGAGGCTACTGCAAATATTGATACAGAAACAGAAGGGCTGATACAGCAGGCATTAGAAAAGCTGATGGAAGGGCGTACCACGATTATGGTGGCACATCGGCTTTCTACGATACAACATGCCGATAAAATTATTGTTATGCATAAAGGGCAGATTCGGGAGGAAGGAACACATCAGGAACTTTTGGAACAGGACGGAATTTATAAAAGGTTGTATGAACTGCAGTTAAGTTAGAAGGAAACGGCAGCTTAATTTGTTTTAAAGCCTTCTCCGATTACTTCATTGGATTCTAGGATAATAAAAAAACAGTTGGGATCAACTTTTTTAATAGCACTTTTTAGAGGATACATTTGTTTATTGTTGCAGGCACAGATAACCATTTGTTTTTCCAATTTGGAGTATCCGCCGTATGCAGTCAGAATCGTACAGCCTCTTTCCGAGATTTGATCGATGGTTTGGCAGATTTGATCGCCATGTTCGGTTATAATAAGTGCTAACTTTCCAGTATCCATTCCATACATGAATTTGTCAATCACAAAAGAGGACAGATAGCTGGTAATAATACCATAAATAATACCATCGATATCATGAAGAAGGAATCCGCCTAGTAAAACGAGAATAGTATCAGAAGTAAAAATAATTTTTCCAAGCGGCAGATGGGGATGTTTAAATTTTACGGACATAGTAATAAAATCCATTCCGCCAGTAGAAGTTCCTGACATATAGATAATCGAAAAACCAAGCCCGCAGAAAACACCTGTGCAGATTGCTGCTAAAAGGCGTTCACCTGTATAGACAGGAAAATACGGTGCGGCTAAATCGAGTGCCAGTGAGAAAAAGAGCAGGCAGCGGACAGAACGGAAAAAAAAGCGTTTTCCTAAAAATTTGTAGCAAAAGAAAGCAACTGGAATATTTAAAAGGAGGTTAAACGTTCCTACTGGGATTTGAAAAAAATAGTAAAACAGAGCTGAGATACCCGAAAAACCAGTCATGGGGAAGGCTGCGTGAAGTGCAAAGCTGTGGATACCAAAGGCAGCCAATAAAGAACCGCAAATTTCGGGAATCAGTTCTTTTCGAATCAGTTTTGCTGTAGAAATAGATGAAAATGTTATCATAATGATAGACTCCTTTTATTTGATTAATTGTTGATTGACAGGTTATAATGATTAGTATATACAATTTCTGAAAAAATAAAAGAAAAAGGAATTTTCAGGGAAAGTGGGGATAAAAATGATTCGTATTGGGATATATGATGAAGACAGAGCAGCATGTGAAAGAACGTTTCAGTGTATTATGGAAATGAAAAAGAATCCAGATATTACAGTATTGCAGATTGATGTAAAGGGTTTGCTGTCTGCGATGGAAGAGTGTACATTTGACTTTCATATATTAGTATTGGAAGTGATTTCTTCTGATCTGGATATGATTCGAATGGTGACACAAATTAATAGAAAATTTCCAGATTGTCAAATTATTTATCTTACGGATCAGAAAGATTATGTATCTCGGGTATATGAAACCGAACATTGTTATTTTATATGGAAGTGGGAGTTAGAACAGGTTATGCCTTTGGCATTGGGAAAGGCATTGAAACATATTGAAATGAAAGAAATTTGGTTTCAGTATTTAAAGATTGTCTGTGATCGAAAGCATTTGGAAATTCCAATTTGCCAGATTTTATATATTGAGCGTTTGCAGCATCGGTGCAGGATTGTTACTTTTGAAGAGGAGTATGAGAGTTATCTTTCTTTAAAACAGTTGATTAGTCAGCTTCCGAATTATTTTGTGCGGTGTCATACTGGATATTTGGTAAATGGAAAGTATATTGTACAGCTTTCGGGAAAGGTGATGGAAGTTGGAAGAGCAGGGGAGAAGTGGGAGGAGTTGCCGATAGGACGAAATTATGCGGAGGGAGTAAAAGAGGTTTATCAGAAATATTCTTGGAGGGAAGCAGGGAAAAAATAGAGGGTTCTTTTACTGGACGCTGGGGGACGCCAGATTCGAAAACGGCGGAACAAAAAAATCTTCTCCAATCTTTTATATTTATTCCATTGCAAAAAAACGCTAACTGCTAACGGATCGATCAAAGAAAAGGAGTAAACCGCCTCTGGCGTCCGGTGAAAGCACCCCCATCCAAAAGCCTAATTAAAGAAAAATAAAAAAATATACTTGCATTTTTGTAGAGAGTGTGGTATAGTAAGTTCTTGTTAGAGTATTTTTATTTTGTATTGTAAAATGGATGGGTTCCCGAGGGGTCAAAGGGGACAGACTGTAAATCTGCTGCAAATTGCTTCGGTGGTTCGAATCCACCTCCATCCAGTTTTGATTTTGCAGTGTAAATAATCTGCTGGTATGGCGGAATAGGCAGACGCAACAGACTTAAAATCTGTCGAACAATTAGTTCGTGCCGGTTCAAGTCCGGCTACCAGCATTATGAAAAGAATCCACGATTTCAGTTGAGTACTGAGGTGGATTTTTTGATGGATATTTGTTATGATATTCTTTGCAGGCAATAATGTAAGAGTTTTCATATTTACTTATATTTTATAATTTAGCTGTGGCAGTACAGTATCGGTTTGATTCTGGCTGCTGGCAGTTTTGTTTTTTGGATTGTAAGAAATAGTTGCCCAGATAGCTCAGTTGGTAGAGCAGAGGACTGAAAATCCTCGTGTCACTGG
>CAJUGZ010000133.1 GCA_910585855.1 uncultured Lachnospiraceae bacterium
TTTGCATATCCTGCTTCTATGCAGGGTATGCAAAAAAAGGGGCGTGTTTAGCCCGAATGATAGAGAAGAGGATATCTTGCGGGTGGTAAAACCTTTCCTTACACCTGTTTCGTTTTGGTCGTTATGAGGGCGAATTGCACCCCGGTTCGTCCGGTTGGATGAATATAAATTAGAAGCCCTAGACTTTCTTTCCGTTCGGAGCGGAGCAGGCAAAGGGCAGGAGCAAACCGTTTCTGGCGTCCGGTGAAAGCCAACAGCATCCCATCTAACCACGCCCCTCAAACTGCATCCGATAAAGCTGTGCATAAGTCCCCCCCTGTTCCAAAAGCTCCGCATGTGTCCCGCTTTCCGCAATCCCATCCTCTGTCAGCACCAAAATCCGTTCTGCATTTCGAATCGTAGAAAGCCGATGTGCAATTACAAAAGTTGTCCGATTCGCCGCAAGCCGTTCCAACGAATCCTGCACCACCTTCTCACTTTGATTATCCAACGCCGAAGTCGCCTCATCAAAAATCAAAATAGGCGGATTCTTTAAAAATACCCGTGCAATCGAAAGCCGCTGCTTCTGCCCGCCGGAAAGTTTTATTCCCCTCTGCCCAATATAAGTATCATATCCCTCCGGCAGTTCCATAATAAATTCATGTGCATTGGCATTTTTTGCTGCCAAAATCACCTCTTCCTCTGTAGCATCTGGTCTTCCATAACGAATATTTTCCATTACACTTCCGGCAAATAAATAGACATCCTGCTGTACAATCCCAATATTTTTCCGCAAACTCTGCATTGTAAAATCCCGTACATCCGTCCCATCAATCTTTACTGCACCCTCCGAAACCTCATAAAACCGAGGGATCAAACTGCAAAGCGTGGATTTTCCCGCCCCGGAAGATCCCACCAAAGCAATATATTCCCCCGGCTTCACCACAATATTGATATTTGTAAGCACTTCTTCCGTATGCTCCTCATAATGAAATGAAACCCCTTCAAACAAAATTTCCCCCCGAACCTGTTTCATTTCCTTTGCTCCCTTCCGATCCTGAATATCCGGCTCTACCGACAAAATCTCCAAAAACCGTTCATAACCAGAAGCCCCATTTTGAAACTGCTCCGTAAAATTAATCAACTTTTTCACCGGCTCGGTAAAATTGTTGATATAAAGTAAAAAAGTTACCAAATCTGTTACACTAACTGAACCCGCTGCAATCAATACCGCCCCAAATAAAATCACCAAAATCTGAATCAAAGTAGTAAAAGCCCCTAACCCGGCATGATAAATCCCCATATAGTGATAACTATTCTTCTTACTCTTTAAAAAATTTTCATTGCCGACTTCAAACTTTTTCATCTCAATTTCTTCATTTGCAAAAGACTTCACCACCCGAATCCCTGAAAGATTATCTTCAATCTGTGCATTAATATCCGCAATCCTAGCCCGATTCTGCTTAAAAACCCGCTTCATCTGTATATTATAATATCCTGCAAAAACCACCATAACCGGAATCAAAACAAAAGCTATCAAAGCCAGCTTCCAATTCACCAAAAGAAGAATCACAAACGACCCAATCAGCTTAATCAAAGAAATCACAATATCCTCCGGTCCATGATGAAACAGCTCACTAATATCAAACAAATCCGTAGTCACCCTAGACATAAGCTGTCCCACCTTCTGCTCATCATAAAACGAAAAAGAGAGTTTCTGATAGTGTTCAAATATCTCACTGCGCATATTTGCCTCCATCTTCGCTCCCATCACATGTCCATAATAAGCAATAAAATAATTACAATAACACTCTAAAATCACAAGTCCAATCATCAGTCCGCCAAGCCAAACAATCACTTCCAGTGCCTCCTCTGCCTCCCTTAAAAGAACTGTTCCCGTAATATAACGAACAATCAAAGGAATTACCAAAGTTACCGCTGCCCCCAAAAAAGCAAAAAACAAATCCGCTGCAAAAACTTTCTTATAGGGCTTATAATATCCCAAAAAACGCTTCCATTTCTTCTGCTTCACCTTTCATTCTCCTTATCTACTTTTTCTTTCATATAGTAACCATCTTCACATTGAAAAGAGGACGCCAAAAACCGAATGGTGTGCTATTCCGGGCCCGCTTGCGCTTAGCATTTCCTCGCAGCGGACACATAAGGCACGAAAATACCGTGCCTAAGTGCCGGCGGGAAATGATGACCCTGCATAGCACTCCATTCGGCTTTCGGCTGTGTACTCCAGACCTCAAAAAAATTACAACACCCTCTGCAAACCTTCTCTCCGCTATCCAATTCCTTCAAGCAAAATCTCTACAAATATCACACTTCTTCACTTACTACAACACTGCTTTATGGCTGAAAGGAACAGTCGGAATCCGAAGGGTGGTCTGCGCAGGGTCATCATTTCCCGTCGGCACTTAGGCACGGTACTTTCGTACCTTATGTGTCCGCTGCGAGGAAATGCTAAGCGAGAGCAAACCCGAAGCAGACTTCCCTTCGGATTCTGGCGTCCTCTCCGCCCACAAAACCCCCCTATCTTATTTTTTCGAATTCTTTCTTTAGGCTCTCCAAATCCTGTCCTTTAAAAGCCCGTTCCAAAAGTACCGGCAGCATCTGAGGATTACAAGCAAAACAAGGTATCTTAAGCGAAGACACCCGAGCCGCCATCTGTGTATCATAATAAGGCTTTCCCCCATCTGCAATCGCCAAAAGACAGACTACCGTAACTCCCGCCTCTTTTAGTTCTCCAAGCCGCCGAATCAAAGAAGCCCGATTTCCGCCCTCATACAAATCTGTAATTAAAAAAAACAACGTCTTGCTGGGATTTTCCACAAATCTTTCACAATAAGCCACTGACCGATCAATATCCGTTCCTCCGCCAAGCTGAAATCCAAACAGCAAATCTACTGGATCATCCGACTTCTCCGTCAAATCTACTACATTTGTATCAAAAGCCACTACATGCGTCTGAATCGAAGACATACTGGCAAGAATACAGCTCATAATCGAAGAATAAATCACCGATTCCCCCATAGATCCGCTTTGATCAATATCCAATATTACATGCCACTGCCGGGAAGCTGCCACTGTTGTACGATCAAAAAAATAAAAATGTTCCGGTACAATCGTCTTTAGTTCCTGATTATAATTCTTTAAATTCCGCCGAATTGTCATTTTATAATCTAATGCAGACGCCGAAGGAATCGGCGAATGATTCCTTCTATTTACCGCAGCCGTCACCGCCCGCCGAATATCCGCTTCCAGCAATTTATTAATTTCCTCCACAATTTTTTTAATAAAAGCACGTACACTTTCCTTCGATCGCTTTGGTATCTGATCCTTTAACATCAAAATAGTAGAAGCAAGATTAATATCCGGCTCTACACTCTCTAACAATTCTGGTTCAAATAAAAGCTGTTTTAATCCGCACCTCTCCATTGCATCTGCCTGTACAATTTTAACCAATTCCTTATCAAATAAAGATCGTACATCCCCCAGCCACTTTGTAATCTGCGGATTAGAAGGTCCTCTCCCACCCTCTTTCCCAGATCCGCCAAATCCTCCCGCCTCAGAATTATTATAAATAGAAGCCAACGCCTGATCCATCAGTTCCTGCTCCATAGAAAGTTCCATTCCCTCTGCACCATTCATTCCACGAAATCTTTCATCACTCTCCGCACCAAGGATAAGCCTCCATCTTTTCATGCGTTCCAAATTCTCCATAACACCCTCACTTTATTTTCACTATCATCTTTTACAACAATTAACCATATATTTCCACCTCTGTTATCAATTCAGACAAATTCTAAATTACTTTCCGGCTAATAAACCTAGCTGAAAGCGGAAGGAAGGTCTATGCAGGGTCATCATTTCCCGTCGGCACTTAGGCACGGTATTTTCGTGCCTTACGTGTCCGCTACGAGGAAATGCTAAGCGAAAGCGGACCCGGAATAGACCTTCCTTCCGCTTTCAGCGACCCCCCTATAAAAATTTAAATATCTCCGAAATCAAAATCCTCCAAACTTTCCAGCATTTCCTCCGCCTCCTTTGTAAGCGGTGTATTCAATACTTCCGACGTTTCCAATTTATTTAAGTGCCAAATCTCTCCCAGATTTTCCGCAATATCGCTTTTCTCTCTTGCCGAAAAATCTGCAAATGCCCGTCTTAAAAACAGCAATGCCCGTTTAAATTCTTCATCATCCAGTGTTTCCAGATAGTGATCCAACGTTTCCCAAAGCCCTAACCGTGCAATCAATGCATAGCGGTTTTTCATTGAAAGCCCTTCAAACCACCCCGCTCCAAGCTCTGCTGGCACACCTCTTGAAAGTCTTCTGCTTACCCGCACCTCCAATTCTTCATTTGTTATTTTTCCACGTTCTAAAAGAATCGCCGCCGCATAACCAGAAATCTTCGTATTTAAATCATCCCTGTCCGCAATCTCTGTAATTACTCGAATCCAGCTTGTTTCTGAAAGAAAATCGTGATTACTTACTGCATCATTTAAAATACTAAGTGCGGGAATCATTATTTTTGCCGCTTCATCATCACAGATACACTCTGCCACTAAAATCAGACAAACTCTAAAAAAAAGCTGTTCCATTACCGGAATCAATGGTTTCGAAGAAATCTTTCGAATATCTCCATACTGTATTACAAAAGAAAGGCTTTGTATTGTTTCTGCAATTTCATTGACCGCTGCTGCATCAATCGCTGCTTTTTGCAGTGCAGAAACGGCATACTCCGCTGCCTCCGGCATCCCGCACAAAAAGGCTTCCTTTAAAATTTCTGCAACTGCATTAATCTGCTTTTTTTCTTCCAATTTTTCTTTTATGTAAAAAGAAACTGCCGCAAGTACCGTATCTCCCTTTAACTGTGCCTCTACCAGTTCAATTTCTGCCTCCGGTGTCCAGCAGAGCGTCCATCTCTCTTTCCATGTCGCCTGATCCTGTGATACATTTTGAATCCTTACAAAAGAAATTCCTAATACACGCAGTTTATGCAAAAAGAACGAACGTTCCAAATCCCGAAATGCCGCCTTTTCTGACTTCACTTTTCGATTTTCTCTCAAATCCAGATCCAAATCTTCTGCCGTAACAGAACAATATTTTCTTAGACTCAATGCATCTAATTTCTGATAAAAATCCTCCTGAATGGAAGTACGGCTGACTCCCTCCGGCAATGCACCAATCGCCGTTCCAATCTCCGTATCGGCAACTGCATTTGCAATCTCTCCAAAATTTCCATGTCCCATACAGGTAACTGCCGCATCTCTAAGATCTCTCAATGCTGGAATTTTACAATCCCTTAAACTGGCAAGAGAAAAAGAAAGACGCATCGCTTCAATTACTTCTGCAGAAGAAACAATATTTCCATTTGCTCTCTGCCATGCAGCAATTCTAGAAAGATAACTTCTGGCTGCATAGTCTGCTTCTCCTTTTTTAAATCCCTGCCATAAAAGTTCATAATAAGCAGGTGCTTTATTTCCTGCCCCATACCCCGATCGGGAAGAAAGGCGATAATAGGAATATGGCATCAATGTTTTTCCTGCTTCTAAAATCGGCAGTTTTTTTAATTCCTTTTCGCTCAGTTTTTCGGTATCACTTCGCAGACCTTTTACATGAAATGCTCCTGTCACCACCACAATTTTATCCGCTGGAATTCCAGAAGAAATCACCTCTTCAATCTGCCGCTTCATATAGGCTTCCCGTACAACATCCTCGGCATGATCTTCATCTGCTTTTAAAGTCAGCGTTCTTAATTCCGTGCCAAACCGATCAGAACCGCTGATATAGGCATCTTCATCTCTTACATGCTCCATTGTGCGTTCCCAAAACGTTTCCTGTCCATCCTCCCCAGACAGTCTGTCTAATTGCTGGTAGATACCTTCTTCTGCATCTTCCTGAGTATTCTCCTGCTCTTGTTCCTCTGTTTGTGCCTCTTTTTCTTCCTCTTCTTCCCATTTTCTTATTTTTTCTAACTCTCTCTGACGCCTGATTTTAGAAAATGCAAGAAATGCACCGGAAGGCAAATCAATAAAGCGGCACTGCTTTTTATTTTCATATGCCCAGAGAATTGCCTGATACTCCGGGGAATAGACAGAAAGCGGATACAAAATCGTATCAATCGGAGGCTCTTTTGTATAAGCAAGCATAGCAAACGGCGGTTTTACTTTTTGATTTGGTACAATCGAAAGTTCCTCATTAAAATCAGACGGTCCTTCCACTAGTACGATCTCCGGCTTTACTCGATCCAAAAGTTTTCTCAAATGCCACGCCCCGGCAGGCGAAAGATGCCGGATTCCAAATAAAATCGGCACATTGGATTGCTTCCTTTCTTTTTCTTTAAAAATCTGTTTCTCAATCATGAAACTCTCTACACTCCTTATAAAGCCCTGTCCATCTAGAACCCCGTTTTTTCACTACATTTTCCAAATATTCCTTCCAAGCCAGACTGTCCTTTTCCTCATCTTTTACAATCGCTCCCTCTAATCCGGCTGCCAAATCATAATCGGTAATCACTCCGTTTCCAAAACTTCCTGCCAAAGCCATACTATTGGCCAGCAGAGAAATCGCTTCTGCTGTAGAAAGCACCCCTGAAGTTGTCTTTAGCTTCTGCTTTTTATCCAAGGTCATTCCAAGACGAAGTTCTCTAAAAATCGTACAGACTTTTTCTATTACTTCATCCTCTGGAAGTGCCGCATTTAAATCCAAATTTTGAGAAAGCTGTACCACTCTTGTTTTGACAATATCCATTTCCGCTGCCAAATTTGCAGGAGCAGGAAGCACCACAATATTAAACCGCCGCTTCAGTGCTGCCGACATCTCATTTACCCCTTTATCCCGTGTATTTGCCGTAGCAATAACCGAAAATCCCTTTTTTGCAGGAGCTTCAATATTTAACTCCGGTACGGAAATTCTCTTTTCTGATAAAATCGAAATCAAAGCATCCTGTACCTCCGAAGCACAGCGGGATATTTCCTCTACCCGGGCAATCGTTCCATTTTCCATTGCACAGTAAACCGGGCTTTTCAACATTGCCTCTACCGAAGGTCCTTGTGAAATCAGCATCGCATAATTCCAGGAATAACGAATCTGCTCCTCCGTCGTTCCTGCCGTTCCCTGTATCACCTGAGTAGAATTTCCATTAATCGCTGCGGTCAAATGCTCCGAAAGCCAAGACTTTGCTGTCCCCGGCTCTCCAATCAATAAAAGCGCCCGATCCGTAACCAAGGTTGCAATCGCAATCTCTACCAATCTCCGATTTCCGATATACTTTGGTGTAATTACTGTATTTCCAACCTTTCCTCCGGTAATATAAGTCAACACCGATTTCGGCGACATCTGCCAGCCTTCCGGGACATTTTCCTTTTCTGCCTTTATCAGTGCGTCAATCTCCTTTTTATACATCTGCTCTGCCGGCAGACGAAGTACCTCTTGTTTCTTAGCCATTTCTATCTCCTTATTTTTCTTTTTTATTTTTTATGCCGATTCTGCCATTCAAGATTCTTATTCACATCCACTGCTTATCCGATTTTCCAACTCTTCTAATGAAATCGCTCTGCCGTTAAAAGTAACTTCCTTTCTTTCCATCATTTTTTTAATTTCCTCCAGTGCTTCTTTTTTCTTTTCCACTGTCATAGGAATACTTATCATCAGCCGCTCAAAATCCCAATAACTCTTCTTTCCCATCTGCTTTACATGATGAATCAAATCTTCCAATTCAAAAGTCATATGGCATTTTTTCATTACACGAAAACAATCAGAAAATCGTCCTTTTCCTCCATATAACGCCCGATTATAAAAATATTTTCCAAGCAATGCACAATTTCTCTCATCCTTCGGACAAACCATCCGTTCCAATACACTGTCCCAAGAAGCTATTGCATCACTATAATATCCAGTATCAAAATCAGAGCGCAATCCCTCTTTTAAAGTAAAATCACCATCTTTTTTTATCTTATTATCCGTCAAAAGTTCAATCCAGCGCAGATCAAATTTCCCGTAAATCTTTTCTTTCACTATAAATTCTTTTTCCAAATGAGGCTCTTGAAATCGATCTGCCAAAATATACGCATCCTGTTCTTCATCATAGCGCATATAAGAAAATGCTTCCATAATAGCAAGTCTGCCTGCCTTCTTTTCTGCATTTTCCTTCTCTCCATCCTGTACTAAATAAAAAGAAAATTCCGAAAAAACCTCTTCCCCCTCTTTTGAAAGCAGCGCTGCCAACAGTGCCGATGACAAAAATGCTTCTCCATATTCCTGATAGAGTTCCTGTGCCAACTGATAAAGTTTTGGACTTTTTGTAAATAAAATGGATTTACTTAACATTCTGTCAATATATTTCACAGGATAAGATTCATTGCCCCTATACACATAAGGAAGCGAAAAACGGCTGTTTTTCCCCTCTGCATTTTTCAATTCGTCAAAAATCTTTGCTCCAGCCAGTCTTTTATATACGGCAAGCATCGCATCGGAAGTTTTTCCAACCATTGCAGTAAACATCTTACGAATCCGTATCCTTGCCTCCATATCCACCAAAACATTTCCGCCCGCTGCCTGTTTTTCCAAAAAATCTAACCACTGGTTTATATTCTCTGCTACAATATTAGAAACCTGTTCGCTCTTTGTCAGATAAAAATAACCATCTTCCCAAAATGTTCCTGCCTTTTTCTGCGTAGCTAAAAAAGCATCACTGCTGTCCTTTTTGCATTGAAGCTGATCTCTGAAATACTGGTAAATCTTTTCACTTTCCATATAAGACAATGCCCAGATAGCTGCTTTTTTATTTTTGCCCTTTTCGGTTTTTACCAGATTAAACAGCAGCTCCTCATTCTCTTTCTCATGGCGCAGTGCATAGATTAACGTTTCCCGTACCTCTTTTTTTGCGGTATCCAGCATAGTAAGATACCAGCTATTTTCCTTTTCTTTGGCGATATTTTCAATTACACGCACCCGTCTTACCATCTCGCTTTTTCCATCCGGCAAAAACCCTCGTTTCAAAAGCGGCAGCATTGATTCATCCTCTTTACTTAACCACTGCTCAATCTCATCTGCAAGTACAGAATATCCCGCACCCAATCCGTCCACCAAAGCAGACCGCAGCCGAAAATCCCGAAAAATTTCCGGGCTTTCTCTATAACTATCTATCACCAAAGAATAATGTCCACTGCCGCTTGTCGTCAATGCCTCTAAAATAGGAGCAGCCTTGCTGTAAGGCGCAGTAGTAATTATTGTTTCCTTTATTTCACTGCTGATTGCAGATAATTCTCCATCCATTCCTGCCGATGCCTGCGTTACAAGCACCGCATCTAAAAGAGCCAATTCATCTAACAGGGCATTGGCTCGCTGTTCCTCCGGCACTTCTAAAATATGTAATGCTCCCTGATAAATCTTTCCAAAAATCGGAACAGCCTTAGAAAGCGGTTCTACCTGATCAATCGCCTGTTTCAGTCGAAAATCTTCCGGCATCAGAGAGATTCCCGCAACTGCACTGGTATTTAACCTCTCCTTTAATTTATAAAGTGGTTCGATATTCATTTTGACCTCCTGTTTTAATATAATAACCGAACAACCCGATCCTCCGTTACAATACTATAGGGCTGTACACAGATACGCCGATTTTCCTCATCATAAAAAAATGCCCCCAATAAAACCTGATTTTGAAATAATTCTTCCTCAGGAAGCATCAGCAGCCGATCCACACTGCCCTCATGTCCATTTAATCTCATATCTTCAAGAACAATCCGATTGCCAAACGCATCTTCTAATACCGGAATTGCTCCCACCTTCCCGATTCTCTGATAAGCAAATAAAAGTACAACAAAGTTATCAGCAAGCGTTTTTTTCATCTGATTTTTTATTTTTTTCTGGGTATCCGCCAGATTTTTTTCTGCATGTTCTTTTAACTGAGCCAATTCTTCTTTCTCAATTTTATGAAACTCCACACTTTCCCAATTCCAGCGGATTCTTCGATTTAATTCCCCGGGATAATAACTAAGCACCGGAATACAAGCCGTTTCAAATACCGTATCTTCCTGTTTGATATACTTCACCGCCTTTACCGGACGATAATTGCAGCGAAAAGAAACTTCTCCGTTTTCAATATCTGCCCACCAGCCAGTATCTAAATACTCTTTTCTTGCCTCGTCATAAATAACTTCAAACGATAACTGAATTAATTTTGCCTGCTCTTTTTTCAGACCCAACGCATTTAATTCCTCTAATTTCCACTCTCCCCCCAACTCTTCATATAAAATATTGTCATCACTATTTACATCATCTGATTCCAACTTTGTATTCAGATACTCTTCCGACTTTTTTATCAATGCCCGAAGCTTCACCAAAATCGCAACCGCTTCCCGATAATGCCTTTCCTCTCCGTCTTTTTTAAATGCCTCAATTTCTACAATCAATCGTTTGACATAAATCTGAGGTCCTAACAAATAATAATCTCCAAGCTGCTTAGCCAAATCGGTATATGTCTTTACCGAATTTCCCCCCATTGTACCAAGTCCTGCCTGCAAAAGACTGCGAACCATATCCTCTGCCAATTTCAGCCCTTCAAGTTGTTTCTTTATCTTTTTCGTCTTTGCTGCCTTACTTCTCTTAATGGCAGCAGCATCCTTTTCCACTGTAACACCACTTTTAGCAGCTTCCTCTTTCTCCTGCTTTTTCGCCTCTCTCGCTTCCTTTTTCTTCCGCTTGTCTAATATATCCTGCGGAATCTCACAAACCTCAAAATCCTTCTTAGCTGCCATCTCAAACAAAAGGGCAAGACTATGCTTGCAGGGAAACTGTCTGCTTGGACAACTGCATCGAAACACAGGTGTTTCCTCTATAAAATCAGCAGTAACAATATAATCCGATTTCCCGCTTCCTTTGCACTGCCCCATATAAAAGGTATCATCCTCTGAACGAGAAAGTTTCACAAATCCCCCTTTTGACGAAATCTTTTTTCCATTACTTACAGCAGCCGCATTAGGAGCAATACTGCTGATAAACTGTTCTGATATCTCTCTCACGTTTTTTACCTCAACTAGAAATATTCTAAAATAAAATATATTTTTTATTCCTGTTACAATAAAATTTTAACATAAAAATTAAAAATAAGCAAGAAAATTACAGTCAAGTAAAAAAATTTACATTCGGCTTTTAGAGATAGGATGCTGCCGGAAAGAATTGGCTTTCACCGGACGCAAGAGGCGGTTTGCTCCTGTTCTTTGCTTGCTCCGCTCCAAACGGTAAGAAAGTCTAGGGCTTCTGATTTCGGTTCATCCAACCGGACGAACCGGGGCGCAATTCGCCCTCCTTCCATCCGAAACGAAACGAATGTAAGGAAGGATTTTACCAACCATAAAACATCCTCTTCCCTATCCTCCGGGCT
>CAJUGZ010000134.1 GCA_910585855.1 uncultured Lachnospiraceae bacterium
CGAAACCAGCATAAAATCAAATGTCTTAATAAATGCCTTAAAACAGCTAGTTAAAAAACAGGGGTATCATTTATAAAGTTGTAAAGTAGTGTTAAAATTAAAGAGTATATATAAAAAAGAATTACGTTGGAAGTTTATTTAAAGATAAGTAACGTAAATTTTTTAAGATAGGAAAGAATGATAGGAGATTAAATCATGGATATAAAAAAATTATCATTGAAAAAATTTATAGAGGATAGTGAGATTGTGGAACAGGAGTTTGATTTTGCTGGATATGCAGGAATAGCAGAAATATATGCTATGAGTATTGTTTTATTTCGAAAAGGAAATAGTCAGGATGTATGTGCAATGGCATTTTATAATATTGTTCATAGAGAATTAATTTCTTTGGCTAATAATATCATATCCAATATTGGATTGGGTGTGAAATTTGGAAGTAGTATGAAGAAAATTAAAAGAAAGTATGGAGAACCCTTTTCGATGTATGAAACTTATATTGATACAGTTGATTGTAACTATCTAGTAAAACCGGATTTGTTTATTTGTTTTGGAGTGACAAATAATCGATTAGCATATTTGCAGATTGTAAATGATTATGAGATGGCACAAGATATAGCAGATGCAAGGCGTGAATATTGAAAAGAATAAGGTCATTTTTTAGAAAATGTAAAGAGATATGATAAAATGATGAATATAATAAGAAAAGAATTTGAAGTGAAAATAATAGAGGAAATAAAAAATAGAAAAGGAGTATTTAAATGTATGATGTCAGTATGTTTCGTAAATTAAAACAAATTTATGGAGGAATATTTTATACAGAAGCAACAGAAGAAAGAATGATGCAGTTAGAGAAAGAATTACAGATTACTTTGCCAGAAGATTATAAGTTTTTTTTAAGAACACTAGGGGAAGGATATATCTGTGGTATGCCTTATATTTATGGTATCAATGATAAGGAAAAGGAAGGAACTCTGAAAGAAACAGAAAGCGCAAGGAGATTATATGGTATCGATTTTCACTATGTGGTAATTCAGAAAGAACTAGAGGAAGAAACATGGATTTGTCTGGAAACAAAAGAGGGATATTATGAACATTGTAATGTAGTAGAATGGAGTTTGAAAAGAAAGACTGCGATTGTAATTGCAAAATCATTTGATGTGTATTTTAATAACCTAATGAAAGAGGAAGTTCAGAGAATCGGTCGATCTTTTGAGCGAAATCCGAAAGAAAAATTAGAAGAGAATCCTCTTTTTATTGAAAATGAAATGGGACTTCATCGCATATGGAATGGGGAAGTAAAAAGTCTGCCAAGAGGAGTGGGTTATAAAAGAGGATGGATGGTAGTACAGGATGCACATATTACATTAGAAGAAGTGGTAGAAAAATTTAATTATTATTCCAAAAAAGTGACAGAATATGAAAATGGAATGGAACAAGTGTTTTCGGATCAGAAGTGTATGGGAATATATAATATGGGACAAGGAGAAATTTATCTTTCAGGAAGTCTAGTTCCTTCTTTTTTTTATCATAAAGAAGAATTAGAAAAATTTTCAGAAGGGTTTGAGAAAGTAAGTCTATTTTTTACGCATAGAGTATCAGAAACACATGGATTTGCTGTTGTAGAAAATGGGAAAATTCGAAGATTTTATTTTTGTGAAGAAAGTAATTTTTTTCCATTTCGTTGTGTAGGAGAACCTTTGGAAGAAGAAAAAAAGTTGGGATTGAAATTGATAAATGGAGGGAATGAACTGGAAACAGGTTGGCTCGATGCAGATGGAAGTAGGGTGAAGGAAGATAATATTATAGAGTTAGCGATGGAATTAACAGGAAGAGAAACGGAATTTTGTTATGAGAAAATAGTAGTATTGAAATTAGGATTGTTAAAAGAATAAAAGATGTTAATACAAAGTATAGCTTAGATGTAGTTGGTGGAGAATTAGTGGTAGTTTGTGTCAAGCAAGAGGTCGTGGATAAAGTAGACAGATAAAAAGATAAAATTTATTAGGGAAGGAAAAGTACAAAATGAAATCACTGGATCAAAAATCCATCGTACAAAAGATGGATTAGTTACTGAAAAAAGGAAAGTTTTAATTCGGTCAGTTGGATTTCAATATCAATTTCGGTGTTGTCGTTCATGGAAATGCGAACATCTAGAATTCCCTGTTTTTCTTCGTCATGTGCTTTGCGGAGATTGGTATTTAACAGATGGGTTTCTTTGATATTGTTTGGATCTAATTTTAGGATGGCAGATAAGAAACCAATGCGAGTCATTTCATCTGTCATAATTTCCTTGAAAGCAAAATCGATTTTGGGTTTCATTAGAAATTCTGTTATAAATTCTATCATAAATTAATTCCTCCTATGGAGGATTTCATGAGGTTTTTTGGTTAGCATTATTTTTACTTCTATATTTAATATACGATAGTTTATTAGATATGTAAAGATGAAAATATAAAAAATGTGAATATAAGTTTAGTGGATTAGGAGAACTTGTATATCTTACAGAAGAAAGATGGAAGATTAATCAGATAATCTTTTACTATCAATGCCCGCAGTTTGGGCGGTCGCCAAATTGTTCCTGTATAGTGTATAAGTATATCTCTTTTTCTATAGTTTATACTAATTATACTTTTATACAATGATTTTACAAGTACTGTACTTTTTTGTAGTATCTATATTAAAACGGTACATTGATTTTTAAGAAAGGGCGTGTTATATTATTTCAAAAAGGAGTGGCAGAAATAAAAAAAAGTACATTGGCTGTTGAACGCTGCAAAACAGTTTCTACTATACAAAAGATTTTAGGTGGTAAATGGAAAATTGAAATTATCTATAGCTTTATTCCCGTATTTGAACATATGAAACAATGGGGGGATGAAAACCTTAGTGAGTAAATAAAGTACAGTGTGTTAGATAGTACTCTGAAAATCAAAATCCATTTATCAATAATCTAAAAAAGGAACTGAAATTATAGGAGGTTGCATTATGAATATAAAAGGATTATCATTGAAAAAGTTTGTAAATGATTATGAGATGGCACAAGATATAGCAGATGCAAGGCGTTGATATTTGTTGATCAGATTGACTGGTATTTTTATTTGTGTTGTAATGTTTAATAGTTTAATTATGATAGGAGAATTAAAAGAGTGGATTTTACTAATCAATTAAATAAAATTAATAAAACTATAATTTACAAACTGTTGAATCATACTAATTTAGACAATCATATAAACTTGTTTTTAGTTCTTTTATTTGAGGGAAAAGAGAAAAGTGAGTTAAGGTTATTATGGAACGCAGATATCTTAGAAAAATCGATTCTTGTGTTAGATTATATAGAAAACGAAGATGTGAAGGCAGATATAATCAATACGATTCTTCATATTATGTGTGACATAAAATATGATTATAGTAATAAGAAAAATTATATTATGACTCTTTTGAAGTCTTATTTTAATATTATTGATGGAGGATATTGTATATTTAAAGACATACAAGATACATTACAATTATTTTCTATGTTAGGAGTAAAGAAGGGTCATCTTGTTCATGAAATACTAATTCGCTATGATGAAAAAGAATGTGTAGAGTTGCTTTTAAAAACAGGAATAAACTTAAGTAAAAAAGAAGCAAAAAAATATCCTAATATTCAGGCTTTGTTAGAAAAGAATCGAAAATTAACAATTCGATTTGATTTCGTTTTTCATTTTTATTTATTGACTGATCTAGATTATATTGAAAATATAGATATAGCTGGAGGGTATTTGAAATTTTATGGTAATGAGAAAGAAATCTTTGCAAATTGGGAATTTTCTAGTCAAGGATGGAACAATAAATATGTGATAGATGGTATTATATCAAAGGAAGAAGAAGCGATATTTATTGAAATTGGGGATATTTATAATAGATGTGTGGATCATTTCGAATCTTTTGATTTAGAAGTAAATCAGGGAGAGAGGGTCGATAATTTAAAAGTAATGTTGGATAGATTCACTTCTCAATTAAGAAAAAAGGAAGTACAAGATTTAGTGAAACGATTCTTTCATGGAAAAACGGTATTTGAGATAGCTTTTTCTTTACCTATCTCTGAAACAGATAACATATAAAATTAGAATGATCATTTCTATAATGGGAGGAAGCAGCAATTCTGTGAAAGAGAGAATGAAAAAAGAAGGATAGAGGAGAAAAAGAATGGATTCTATGCAGCAGTTAATAGAAATTAATAAGAGTATTATTCAGAAATTTTTCAATCATTGTAGCCCTAAAAATTTATTTATACTTCTTTTGGAGGGATTAAAAGACGAATATTCTTTAAATTTATTGTTAGATGCGGATATTTTAGAACAATCAATTCGTGTATTAGATTGTATAGAAAGTGATCCAGAAATAGCAAAAATGATAAATAGTATCCTTAATATAATGTGTGATATCGAATATGATTTTATTCATAATAGAAATTATATTATAATTCTTTTAAAAAAATATTTTGAATTAATGGATAGAGGTTATTATGTGATTAATAATATTAAAGATACTTTATATTTATTTTCAGTATTAGGAATAGAAAAAAGCTGTCTTATTTATAAAGTGATAAAATGTTATAGTGAAAAGAGATGTGTGGAAATATTTTCAAAGTTAGGGTTTGATTTAGAAGGGTTGAATTTTCAAATAAATAAAAAACTGTTATTGCTGATGGAAAGGGATCAAAAATTATCGAATCGATTTGGCTTGATTTTTCATTTTTATTTGATGACAGAGAAAGATTATATTGAAAATATAAAGATAGCAGGAGAGTATTTTAAACTTTATCATAGCCATATGATGGCTTGTGCAGACTGGGGATTTTCTAGTGAGCGAAGATACGAGGATTATGTAAAAGACGGCATTATTTCCAAAGAAGAAAATAATATATTCGTAGAGATTGGAGATTTGTATTATGATTGTATGGATGAGAAAAAAATTTCTGGTTCTGAAGAATTAGAAGAAAAGGATATAGATAAGGATTTAGAAGAATTGTTTGAAAAAATAGAAGTAGTATCTGCCCGATTTGCTATTCGAATAAAAGCGAAAGACGTACAAGATTTATTAAAAAAATTTTTTTATGGAAAATCTTTATTTGAAGCAGCATTTCATTTACCGGATCATAGCTGAATAGAAAAAGGTATAAAGATGAAAGAAATGTAGATGAAATGAATTTTATTTGTACAGAAATGGAAGAAATAGAGATTTTTGCTGATATAGATATTCAGAATAGTATATTTGAAAATTATGAGATTAATTCTATCGAATTTTGTGGAACAGAAGTATGTTCTTATCATTTTAAGGATATAAATGGAGGAGATTGTAAGTTTCAGGCAAAATTTATAAATAATAAGATTGGGAAGATAGATTTATGGGATATTGAGGTGGAAGTAAATTATTTGGAAGGATAAAAGGAATTTAGGAATTAATTAAGAGTGGAAGAAAATTGATGAAACGAAAAAAACAAAACCAGCGGATAGTATTAATTTTATTGATAAGTTTAATAATATTGGCTGCAGGAATATACAAGAGCGCTATTCTAGAAGAAGCAGAGATAGAAACAAAGAAAGAAACGAAAATAAAACAAGAAGAAACTCTGGATCTAGAAAAAATTGAATTTTCGACAGATGATGATGGAAATAAAACAGAGATAGTTTTCGGGGAGGGCTGTATTTTTACAGAAGAAGAGAAAATACAACTGCAAAAGGAAGCCGTTTATATTGCAGAACAATGTATGGATTTTTATAAAGATGTGGAAATCATTACTCCAAATAGTGAGTATTCTTATATAAAGATATTTACGGACGAGCAAAGAACGGCTGTTTTAGAGCAGTTGGCAAAGCAGGGTGTGATTTGTATTTCGGATGGAATTAATATGCAGAATAATCAAGGTGTGTATCAATTTTATCAGGATTATTGTGACAAAAAGAATGGAATGGTTACAATAGTTGAGGTAGATCGAGATGGGGAATTATCAGCAATGACATTTTTGCATCGGGAAGGACAGATCCAGACTTATCATATAAGAATTGGCTGGCAGCAGGGTGGTATTCCTAAGATAAGAACGATTGTAGTAAATGATTTAGCAGAATTGAAACTAACAGAAAAGGGATATTTGATTTATACGAATATGGTTACAGGTTCACATAGTAATCTAAGAGAAAGTTATCGAGTTTCTCCATTGTCCGATCAATGCAGAGAGTTTACAAAAAAGTATCTGTATGGTTTAAGCTATGTTAATTACAATATGCTTACTATAAATTGGGATAGTCAAAATGTAGAAGATATTTTAATGCCTTGTATGTTTCAGGACATCTATCGTATTTATACAGGAAAAAATTTTCGAGCGGAACAGGGAAATATTCCTGCAGAAATTTGCGAACAGGTTATGACAACTTGTTTTCCTATCTCTGTAGAACAGTTAAGGAAGATATATCATTATAATGCAGATACAGATAGTTATGAGTATGAAATTATTCTTTCTAAACAATTTCCACCGTTTGCAGAAGTTGTAGATTATAAAAAGAATATAGATGGAACAATTACTTTAATAGTAGATGGAGTTTGGATTGATTATAATTCAGATTGTGCATTTCGCAATCAGATTGTGATACAGCCTTTGGAAGACGGAAGATTTCGGTATCTGTCTAATTCGATTGAAGCAGGAGAACTGCAGATACCAGAAATTCCATAGAAAAAATGACAGGTTAAAGAAAGTCAGAACTCTGACAATACCATTGACAAGACAGTAAGGACATGATACTTTTATAGAAAAAATAAAAAAATAATGAGGTGGTTAAAATGAAAAGTATTAGTCTTTATGTGGAAAAGGATACTTGGCTGACAAGGACACATCCATTTACAAAACTGTGTTATATTTTTACAGCCGTGAGTATTTCATTGATAATAGGAAGACTCTGGATGTTTGGATTGTTTATTGGAATTAGTTTTTTTATGTTGTTGAGCGGGAAAATTATAAAAAAAGCACTTCCGCTTTTAGCATTTTCTTTTACAATTTTAATTACAATATTTCTTATCCATGGATTGTTTCATCAGGGAAATGAAACCATTTTATTCCGAATCGGATCGCTTTGTTTTTATCGGGAAGGTGTTTGGTATGCAGTAAGGATAGGATGTAATATTTTAAATATACTGCTTGCTTTTGCTGTATTGGTTCTTACTACAAAGCCAACTGACTTAGTAGAAAATTTGGAACGTATTGGATTTTCACCGAAATTTGGTTATGTAATCAGCTCGGTATTTCAGATTGTCCCTCAGATGAGCGGAACAATGAATACTATTTTGGATGCACAGCGAAGCAGAGGAATGGAAACAGAGGGAAATTTAAAAACAAGGGCAAAGTCGTTTCTTCCGCTGATCTCTCCTGTTGTTATGAGTTCTTTAATTAATACAAGGGAGCGGGCGATTGCATTGGAAGTTCGGGGATTTGGAGGAAAATGCAAAAAAACTTATCTTAAAGAAAATAAAATGAAGATACAGGAACGCATCATTTGTATTGTTATGCTGGTGGCAGTGCTGGGCTCTGTACTGTTTCGAATCTTATAGATTTTTATATTTTAACAGAATAAATAGAATTATAAAAAAAGGATAAAATTGTACTATTTTTAAAAAAGATTATGCTAGAATTTTTTGGTTCGGCAAGTTATAATTGTGAAAAGTAAAAAATCTATAATGGGAGGGCGCAGAAATGATTAAAAAATATGTATTTGGGAATCCTATTGAAACTGGAGCGACAGTACAAAAGATACCAGAAAGCTTATCCAAAATATCTGTTATGCAGATGGAGAAAACAGAGGATAAAGTTGTGTTATTTTATAATATGGAAAAGGAAGATATTGTTTATGGTCTGGGAGAGCAGGTAAGAGGAATCAATAAACGAGGGTTTTCTTATATTAGTTATGCAACAGACGATCCAATCCATACAGAAGGAAAACACTCTTTATATGGAATTCACAATTTTTTAATAGTAAGCGGAAAATGGACATTTGGTATTTTTATAGATGATCCGGGAAAAGTAATTTTTGATGTGGGGGAAACTTCCATGGAAACATTAAAGATTACAGCGGGAAAAGATTGTGTGATTTATACAATAGAAGCGGAAAGTTTAAAAGGGATTGTAAAGCAGTTTCGGCAGTTAGTCGGACGCAGTTATATTCCTCCAAAATGGGCATTTGGCTATCAGCAGTCCAGATGGGGATATGAGAATCAAAAAGATATAAAAGATGTAATTTCTGGTTATAAAGATCATAAAATCCCTTTAGAGGCAGTTTATCTGGATATTGACTATATGGAACACTATAAGGATTTTACAGTAGATAAAGAGAAGTTCTCTGACTTTCCGAAGTTTGTAAATGAATTAAAAGAGCAGAATATTCATTTAGTTCCGATTATAGATGCCGGAGTAAAGATAGAAGAGGGATATTCGGTATATGAAGAAGGTGTAGAAAATAATTATTTTTGTAAAGAGGAAGACGGAAAAGACTTTACAGCGGCTGTATGGCCGGGAAAAGTACATTTCCCGGATATGCTGAATACAAAAGCAAGGGAATGGTTTGGAGGAAAGTACGAATTATTGACTAAACAGGGAATTGATGGATTTTGGAATGATATGAATGAGCCGGCTATTTTTTACTCAGAAGAGAATCTGAAAAAAGTGTTAGAAGAAATTATTGCAATGAAAGACGAGAATTTAGATATTCATTCCTTTTTTCATTTAAAAGATTTAGTCGGAAGTCTTTCTAACAGTTCGATTGATTATGCTGCTTTTTATCACAATATGGATGGACTTAAAATATGTCATAAAGATGTACATAATTTATATGGATTTTATATGACAAAAGCTGCTGCAGAGGCATTTGAAAAAATAGAGCCGAAAAAGAGAATCCTTTTATTTTCCCGTTCTTCTTATATTGGGATGCACCGCTATGGAGGAATTTGGACAGGAGATAACCATGCTTGGTGGCAGCAGTTACTGCTTAGTATTCAGCAGATGCCGTCATTAAATATGTGTGGAATTTTATATACCGGATCGGATATTGGAGGATTTGGAGGGGATACAACAAAGGATCTGCTGCTGCGCTGGCTGGAATTTGGTATTTTTACTCCATTGATGCGGAATCATTCTGCAGCCGGAACAAGAAAACAGGAAGTGTATCAATTTGGGGATACGAAAGATTTTAGAAATATTATTCGGATTCGTTATGCTTTGATTCCTTATTTGTATAGTGAATTTATGAAAGCAGCACTTGAAGATGAGATGTATTTTCGTCCGCTGGCATTTGACTATCCAGAAGATACTTCTGCAAAAAGAGTGGAAGATCAGCTTATGGTAGGAGAAAGCATTATGATTGCACCGGTTTATATACAAAATGCATATGGAAGATATATTTATCTTCCGGAGGAAATGCTGATGGTAAGAATGAAATCACCGGAAGAAAAACAATTTGAAGTGTGGGAAAAAGGAGATCATTATATTGAAATTGCTTTAAATGAAGTAGTATTCTTTATAAAGAAAAATCATATGCTGCCTTTGGCGATATTGGATGATATGGTAAATACAACAGCCGATTTGGATGAATCCCGGTATGAATGGATTGGATTTGCAGAAGAACGTGCAGAATATACTCTTTATCGGGATGATGGTATTTCAAAAACTTATACACCACAAAAAGATTGGAAGAGTTATGTATTCTCAGAAGAAGATTTTGCGGATAAATATCAAATATTAGGATAGGGCAGATAGGACGCTTGAATCCGAAGGGAGGTTCGCTCTGGGCTCGTTCTCGCTTAGCATTTTCTCGTAGCGAACCCAGAGTGGACTTTCCTTTCGATTTCGGCGTCCTATTTCAGCGTCTTATTTATACATGAAATGTAACGGATTGCCGTTCTATTAGTTTTACATCTACTACAACTCGATTCTGAGTTAATTTTCCTGTTGTAATTTTTTCCATTAATAATTTGATTGCAGTATGTGCTTTTGCTTCAATGTTTTGATTAATGGTTGTCAGTTTAGGTGAGCAATATTGACAGAAAGGCAGATCGTCAAATCCGATAACCGATAATTGGGTAGGGAGTCTTAATCCGCCAAGCCGAGCTCCTTCTAAAATGCCGACTGCACTGTAATCTGAGGTAGTGACAACTGCGCTGATAGGTAAATTGCCAGATGCAATCGTTCGCCCAATTTGAACTCCGTGCTGGTAATCAGGGGATTCTTCAAAAATTAATTCCTCCCGGAACGGGATATTACTTTCTTCTAATGCACGGCAATAGCCATGAAAACGTGCAGTCAGAAGAGGATTGTTTTTATAGTCAGCAGTAAATGCAATATTTTGATGCTCCATATTGATAAGATATCGAGTGGCAAGATAAGTTCCTTTTTCGTCGTCACAGATTACATTGATCATATCTTCCCGATTGTGGCAGCTATCTAGAAATACAAGCGGAATATGGATGTATTTCAGAATTTGATCCATAAAACCGTCAAAGTCAGGTAAAAGAAAAATTGCACCATCAGCAGGCCAGTTTTTAAATAGAGCATCTAATTCTTCAAAATCATGAACTGAACGAATCATAGCATAATATCCATGAATACGAAGCTGATATTCCATAATTCCCAGTAAAGAGCTGATATAAGGGGAATAAAACATATTTGTTTCTGTGTTGGATAGAGGAATAATCAGGAAAATTATTTTTGATTTTTTTGCCGAAAGACTTCTTGCTGTCATATTGGGGGTGTAGTTGTATTTTTTAATAATTTCATTAATACGTATAATCGTATTTTCCGATACGTGACCGAAGCGTCCATTGACTACATTTGAAACAGTCATGGTACTGACGCCGGCTTCTTTTGCAATGTCTTTTAAAGTCATAGTATCAACCTACTTCTCTTATATTTGGTAAATTTTGTAAAAGATTACAGTTTTTATTTTATCGCTATTTAGAAAAATATGCAAGATAGGAAATCTAAATTCCAAGATAAACTTACAAAATAAAATTTTTATAAAATGACCCATTTCTATCTTTTATTCAATTTTTGGAGATAGAATGTTGCCGGAAAGGGTTGGCTTTCACCGGACGCCAGAGGCGGTTTGTTCCTGTCCTTTGCTTGCTCCGCTCCAAACGGTAAGAAAGTCTAGGGCTTCTGATTTCGGTTCATCCAACCATACGAACCGGGGCGCAATTCGCCCTCACTACAGGCGAAACATAATTGGTGTAAGGAAAGATTTTATCTGCCATAAAACATCCTCTTCCCTATGATCCGGGCTAAACACGCCCCTTTTTTTGCATACCCTGCATAGAAGCAGGAT
>CAJUGZ010000135.1 GCA_910585855.1 uncultured Lachnospiraceae bacterium
TGATAATATCTTTCCTTACACCTGTTTCGTTTCGGCTGAAAGGAGGGCGAATTGCGCCCCGGTCTGTCTGGTTGGGGAAAGGAAAAGGCAGAAGTCTTAGAACTTCTTGCTTTTTGGAAACCGGAACAGCAGGCTGCCCACCATTTTCGAATCTGGCGTCCGGTAAAAGAATCCCCTTTGCAGTACTTCATTTCCAAAAGCCTAATCAAAGGAAATTTAAAAATATAGTTGACATATTTAAAAAATATGGTATAATTTTGAAAAAGATTAGATTTTCTGGTCTAAATGCTTTGGGGAAGCTCCAAGGTTGAGATTTGTAGTTTATTACACCACAATGTTCTGCGTCACTCGCTCGGTAACACTGAGCCAGCGTTTTGACAGTAGCCTGCGGCGAAAACGCCGGCTCAGTGCACCGAGTTAAAGTGTCAGAACAGAGTATAGGATTGTTTGCAGAAAATCTAATCTGTTGTTGTTTATAAAATAAAAATAGAGAGTTGAGAAATTGTTGAAACGATAAGAGATGTAAGGGGTAGTGGTTGCTATGCCTTTTATTTTTTGTGCATATGAGTAGGGGAAAAATTATAAAAGTATTCGTGAGGAAATAACTTTTGATATGCAGGCTGCAGCTATTATGGAACATAGAGATAGAATTATTAAAGCAGAAGATGAAGAAAATTTTTTGCCAGTATCGGTAATTTATGGTCCAAATGGAGGGGGGTAAATCCAACGTGCTGGAGGCATTACACACATTGGATGCAAAAGTTTTAAGACCGAATGTGAATACAAGGCAGGAACTGCGAACAGCCATAGCTAAAACAGATAAGGTAAAAAAGATTATAGATTGGAGTGATGTCAATGCCTAAAGTAGTATGCAACGATGAAAAAGAAAGCAGGTATTTGACGTTGGGGTGTTTTATTATCTGGTCGTTTCTGACGTCCGGTGAAAACACCCCTATTAAAGTGTAAAAATTGACCATATAAAGCCAAAAGGATTTTAAATAAATTTGTCAGGTAGATACAAAACGAATTGTAGATTCTCTTGCAATAACACGGGACTCTAATTCATACATACATGGTTCTGTACCATTATTTATCTGATCCAGTAGGATTTCTACCGATTTTTTTCCGATTTCATCCAAAGGCTGTGCTAAAGCAGTGAGTTTGGGGCTGATTTCTTTGGCTAGAAGGGAATTATCAAAACCAGCAATGGCAATGTCCTGCGGAATTGCATAGCCTAATTCACGAAAAGCAGTAATAGCTTCACAGGCGGTGATATCATCATTGGCCAGATACGCTTCACAATGCAGACCGGAATTTGCTGCGTATTGTTTTACCAGTTTATAGACCATGCTGGCATTTAGATTTTTCGGTGCTGGACATTCGATTACGTCAGTCAGATTTATCTGGTTGGCGGACAAAAATTGTTGAAACCCAGCATATTTTAAAGCTGAAGTAGATTCTCTGGTAGGACCAATATATCCTATTTTTTGAAAACCCATATTTAGAAAGTGCCGGGCTATTTGCTGACCACCATTATAATGAGAGATATATACGCTGCTAAATCCTTCCATTCGTTTGGTGATCATCACTGCTGGAACCAGTAGACGCTGGTAAGCAGACAGGCTTTGTTTTGTAGAAACCGGAACTGCAATTACGCCGTCTACTTTTCGTTGGCGTAGCTGGGCAAGAATATTTTTTTCTTTATCCAGACTGCGGTGTGTATTGCAGATAATAATACTATATCCTTCATAAAATGCCTGATTTTCTATAGACTCTATAATTTCGCTAAAAAAAGGGTAGGCAATTTCCGGAACCAGCAGACCGATGATATTTGTTCGGTTTCCAGCTAGGCTTTGGGCAATGAGATTCGGTTCATAATCTAGTTCTTTTACCCAGTGGAGCACTTTTTGCCTTGTTTCTGCTTTGACAGAAGGGTGGTTAGAAAGAACTCTGGAAACAGTTACTCTAGAAACGCCTGCTTTGTCGGCAATATCCTGCATACTGACCACGGCAATCCCTCCTTTCTTTATTTACGGAATCATGGATAGCTTATATTAAACAGAACGGATATTTACCATAAAATTTAATTCAATTTACAATTTCACATAAAAATATTTTATTCCAGACACTTATAATTGTCAAGAATGAAAAGAGCCGCTCTTTTGGGCGGTTCTTTTCATATGGAAAGGTGTTGTTATGCTTTCAGACGCATTAGCGGATCACCAGGCATAAGTTTACCAGAAGCGGAAGCTTCAACAGATGACAGATCATCAGAATTAGTAACGATTACCATAATGGTTGCAGGGTGTCCAGCCGCTTTGATTTTTTCCAAATCCATAGTCAGCAGGAGGTCGCCTTTTTTTACTGTTTGTCCTTCTGTAATATGGCTTTTAAATCCGTTTCCATTCATTCCCACAGTATTAATCCCTACATGGATCAGCAGTTCCACACCACTCGCTTCGATACCTACAGCATGAAGTGTATCAGCGAGCTGACTGATTGTGCCGTCCATAGGGGAATAAACTTTGCCCGTTTCCGGTTCGATACCACAGCATACACCAAGAACGCCTTGAGAAAATGTCGGATCGGGAATTTCTTCCATAGGGACGAAAGTTCCTTGGGCTGCAGCACCCAGTACATCCGGGAAAGGTATCGGAGCAGGTGCTGGAATATCTTTTTTAACGGCATGGTCGGTTTCCATAACTTCTGGAGGTACTGCAAAAAACCAGCATAAGCAGAAAGCAGTGATAAAAGTAGCAAGGGAAAGTATTACATACATAATCAGTTGGGATGGAGTATATATATACAGCAGCATACCCGGAATTGTGGTAATACCATTGCCAGTGCCTTTCATGCCTAACAACATGGCAATCATACCAGCTATACCATTGATAGAACAGCTAAGGAGAAATGGTTTCATGCCATAACGCAGGATCACTCCGAATAAGGCAGGTTCACCGATGCCCAGCAGAGCAGATACGGTAGCACTAGGACCGATGGCTCGGATTTCTTTCTTTTTCGCTTTTATAGAGATAGCAAGACATACACCGGCTGAGGAAAAACCACACATACATAAAATAGCATTGAAAGGATTGAAACCAGTGCTTGCTAACAGGCTAATTTCCAGCATATTGAATATATGATGAACGCCTGTAAGGGTGATGATAGACCAGAAGAAGCCAACTATCAGACCACCGATGCCAAAAGGAAGTTCTAATGCATATTCCACGATAATTAATAAAACGTTTTCCAGTGCATGCAGGAGAGGTCCAATGACCAGCAGGGAAAGAATCAGCATAACGAACAGAACTAGAAAAGGTGTAATCATAAAATCAAAGACTGCTGGAACTGTTTTTCGCAGTTTCTTTTCTAGTTTGCTGCCTATTACACCGGCTACAAAGGCTGGAAGGATACTGCCCTGATAACCGACTATAGGAATAAAGCCAAAAAGTATAAGGGGTGTTACGCCGCTGGAAGGGTCTGCCACAGAGTAGGCATTTGGCAGAGAGCCATTTACCAACATTAGTCCTAAGATTAGTCCTAGAACCGGAGAACCGCCAAATACACGAAACGTAGACCAGCATACAATGGCAGGTAGAAATGCAAAAGTAGTGCCGGAAAGCACATCTACCAGAACCTGAAAAGTTTGCGGAATATCGGCATTAGTCATACCAAATAAAGCTAGAAAGTTGTTATTAAGCAGAGCTCCTTTTAAACCAAGGAACAGACCAGTAGCTACCAGAGCAGGTATAACAGGTACAAAAACATCTCCAAAGGTACGTATGGCTTTTTGTATTTGGTTTTTACCATCCATTTTAGCTTCTTTTGCTTCACTTGCAGTAGTTTCCGCAATACCTAGCTGTGTGATTTGTTCATAGACACGGTTGACATGACCCGTGCCAAAGATAATTTGATATTGTCCGGCTGTGAAAAAAGTTCCTTTTACGGCATCAATTTCTCCAACTTTTTCATCGTCTGCCAGAGAACGGTCTGCAACAATGAGGCGCAGACGAGTAGCACAATGGGCAGCAGATTTGATATTTTCTGCTCCGCCAACGGCTTGAATGACTTCTTTTGCGATTTTTGCATAATCGTAGTTCATAGCTTCCTCCTTAATAATTATTTTAGTACATCAAATAAAATATAACATAATGTACACGTGTTCATTTTGAAAAGAGGATAACATGAAAGGGGATCAAAAGTCAATATAATAGTTATAAAAAACATAAAAATAGCAGTCTATACAAAAAATAATCGTTTAATTTGTGAAAAACAGAAAAAGAAGATTGGTGGATTGACAGAGGAATTGTTCAAATATATAATAAATAAAATGAAAGCGAGTTCATATTACAAATTATTAAAAGTTTTATTTCAGGAGGTTGTTATGGAACGAAAATTGATATTCTTGGATATTGATGGTACTCTGACTGAACCGGGAAAAAATGTTCCACCCCCATCTGCGGTTGATGCAGTTCGTCAGGCTAGGGAAAAGGGGCATAAGGTAGTACTGTGTTCTGGCAGGAATTATGGGATGCTTTTTCCTGTGCTGCAGTTTGGTTTTGATGGGTTGGTTGCCAGTGCTGGTGGTTATATTGAGTATAACGGTCAGGTGATTTATGATTGTCCAATGACCCCGGAACAACAGGCAAGGGTACTGGATGTCTTTAAGGAAAGCGGCATTTACCGTACAATAGGGGGCAGGAATCATAGTTATACCGATGAGGGTTTTAAGGAATTTTTGGCGGAAAATACGCAGTCTAAAGCCAACAGCGAGCTACTGCGATGGCGGATTCAGATTGAAAATGAATTGGATATTCGCCCTATGTCTGAATATGACGGAGAGCCTATTTATGGTATGGCATTTATGAGTCGTGGGGCAGAGCGACTTAAAAAACCTATGCAGGTATTGCAGGAAGAATTTGATTTCTGCATACAGGATGAGGATACCTGCGGTATCGTTAATGGAGAGTTGTCAAGCAAGGCTTTTGATAAAGGACATGCAGTGAAAAGATTATGTGAATTTTTGGAGATTTCCAAAGAAGATACGATTGCTTTTGGAGATAGCATGAATGATTTAGAGATGCTTCAGGCTGTGGGAGTTGGTATTTGTATGGCGAATGGAAGTCCTTCTCTTTTGAAAATTGCCGATATGGTTTGTCCGGCGGTGACGGAAGATGGACTTTACTTTGCTTTTGAAAAATTGAAATTACTTTAAGGAAGAAGGAAATAACTGGCTGTTTCTTGACTCCGAAACAAAAAAAGAATGGTGTTTTAACTTTGCTAAAGATTTGCTTTGTAATAATACATCGTTTAGTTTGTAAGTTTATCCTGCAAGTTTCAAAAAAATTATTGAAGATATTTAAAAGATATGGTATAATTTCAGAAAAGGTTAGATTTTCTGGTCTAAATGCTTTGGGGAAGCTCCAAGGTTGTGATTTGTAGTTCATTACACCACAATGTTCTGCGTCACTCGCATGGTAGTCACTACTCGTGCGTTTTAACAGTAGCCTGTGGCGAAAACGCACGAGTAGTGCACCGTGCTAAAGTGTCAGAACAGAGTATAGGATTGTTTGCAGAAAATCTAATCTGTTTTTATTTATATAATTGCTTATATAATACAGAAATAGAAGATTAAGAAATCGTTGAAATGATAAGAGGCATGGTGGTTGCTGTGCTTCTGATTTTTTTATAAAACTTCTTACTAGAGTGATGGTAAAAACAAACAGTAAATATTATAGTAAAGTGATTGGATTGTTGATTAGATAATAGTAAAAACTAGCTGAACTTGGAAGGAAGGTCTATGAAGGGTCATCATTTCCCGTTGGCACTTAGGCACTGTATTGCTGTATTTTAGCGCATTATGTGTCTGCTATGAGGAAATAGGAAATGTTAAGCGCAAGCGAGCCCCGGAATAGACCTTCCTTCCAAGTTTGGCGTCCCCCTTTTCGATTTATGAGTTAAGTTAAGATTCTGGAAGTGGGGATTTTTGAAAGATGCTAAAAAACGAATGATGGGAGAATAAAGAGAAGAGAGGAAGGAGATAGCAAATGAAGCGGCTGTTTTTACTGGAAGATGATCTGAGTCTGATAAATGGGCTTTCTTTTGCCATAAAAAAGCAGGGATATGAGATTGTGATTGCACGTACTACACTGGAAGCGGACACATTATGGGCAGATGGAAAATATAATCTGGTTATTTTGGACGTGTCGCTTCCCGATGGATCTGGCTTTGATTTCTGCAAAAAGATACGGCAGACTTCAAAAGTGCCTATTATGTTTCTTACTGCTGCTGCCGAAGAAACAGATATTATCATGGGGCTTGATATTGGAGGGGATGATTATATTACAAAACCGTTTAAGCTGGCAGTGTTTCTTTCAAGAATTAACGCACTGCTTCGCAGGAGTGAAAATTTTAATACTGCTGTTACAGAATTGGATTCGAGTGGTATCAGTATCCGACTTTTAAAAGGTGAAGTATATAAAAGGGGTGAGCCAGTTGAGTTGACAGCAAGTGAATATAAACTGTTATGCCTGTTTATGGAGAATCCTGATCAGATACTTTCTTCAGAGCAGATTTTGGGTAGATTGTGGGACTGCAATGAAAGTTATATAGATAATAATTCACTTACCGTGTATATTCGCAGGCTTCGTACAAAAATTGAAGATAATCCGGGAGAACCGAAACGGATTGTCACTGTTCGTGGTATGGGGTATAAATGGAACACTGTGGATTGAGGTGCAGGATGAAAATATTCGTAAATAGGAAAATTAAGCGGCTTTTTGGCAGTATTTTGTTGTGCATTTTGGTTTTTACATTGATTGTGGTTTTGCTTATTGGGTTTGAAGTCGGAAATATGGCAGTTTATATGATAATCTGTTTTTGGCTGATGAGTGCTGCAATATTGGTGCTCTGTTATGGGTATTTTAAAGAACAGCATAAAATTATGGAAAACGCTATATTACAGATTACAGAATATATATCTGGCAATAAGGATGTTACGATTGAATGTAATGATGAAGGAGAATTATACAGACTGTTTCATGAAGTAAATTCTTTGGTTGCTATTTTAAATGCTCATGCCGAGAATGAGAAAAACACAAAGAAGTTTTTGAAAAATATACTGGCGGATATTTCACATCAGTTAAAGACACCGCTTGCTGCCCTTAATATTTATATTGGGCTTATACAGGATGAGGCAGAGGGGCTGCCGACGGTTCAGGAATTTTCCCGGCTTTCTGAGCAGGAACTTGATCGGATAGAAGTACTGGTGCAGAACCTTTTAAAAATTACAAAATTGGATGCAGGTATGATTGTGTTAGAAAAATCATTGGAAAATGTGTCGGAGATTGCAGAGAGTGTAAAAAGGCATTTCCTGTTTCGGGCAAATCAGGAAGGAAAAGAAATCTGTCTGTCAGGCAGTGAAGAAACTACATTTTTATGCGATCGTAGTTGGATAATGGAAGCAATCAGTAACCTTGTGAAAAATGCTCTTGACCATACCGAAAAAGGTGGCTGTATACGTATAGAATGGCAAGTATTTGCTTCTATTGTTCAAATTGCTGTAAAGGATAATGGCGGTGGTATTTATCCAGAGGATTTGCACTATATTTTTAAAAGGTTTTATCGAAGCCGTTATTCGAAAGATACATGGGGGCTTGGTCTTGGACTGCCGCTGGCAAAGGCGATTGTAGAAGCTCATAATGGAACGATTGAAGCAGACAGCATTTTAGGAAGGGGAACTTCTTTCACAATGAATTTTTTGATTTGAAAACACATATTCCAACAAAATTGTAGGCTAATTGTAATATGGATGTAGGATTTTTTTGTTATATTGGAGGCTATCAAAATAGAAAGAGGTGTTAATGCAATGAATTTATTAGAAGTCTGTAAGGTCAGTAAGACTTACGGAAGCGGCGAAACTGCCGTAAAAGCATTAAAGAAAGTCACATTTTCTGTTCCAAAAGGCGAGTATGTGGCGATTGTTGGAGAATCTGGCTCTGGAAAAAGTACACTTCTAAATATGATAGGTGCACTTGATACTCCTACATCTGGAAAGGTGGTTATCAGCGGAAAGGAAATTTTTTCTATGGATGACCGCAAACTGACTATTTTCAGACGGAGAAATATAGGTTTTATTTTTCAATCGTTCAATCTTATCCCTGAATTGACTGTCGAGCAAAATATTGTTTTTCCAGTTTTACTTGACTATCAAAAACCAGACAAAAAGTATTTAGAAGAGCTGCTTGCGGTGCTTAATCTGAAAGAACGGCGGGGGCATCTGCCAAGTCAGTTATCTGGCGGGCAGCAGCAAAGAGTAGCAATCGGGCGTGCGCTGATGACACGACCATCTTTAATACTGGCTGATGAGCCGACTGGAAATCTTGATACGCAGAACAGCAACGAGGTGATTGCTCTGCTGAAAGAAGCGTCGAAGAAATATGAGCAGACGATTATTATGATTACCCACAGCCGCAGTATTGCGCAGACTGCAGACAGGGTTTTGAATGTATCGGATGGGGTATTGACTGATTTAGGGAGGTGCTGTGAGTCAACTGCTCAATCACCTAAAGGGAATGGGCTTGTAACTGCCCGGTCGTAGTAACGGCTTACGCCTACAACAGAAAGGAATTTATTTATGAAAAATTATCTTAGCCTTGTACCTATTTCAGCCCGTGTACATAAGCGTCAGAGCCGTATGACACGTATTTGTATTGTGCTTGCAGTTTTTCTTGTCACATCTATTTTTTCTATGGCAGAAATGTGGATTAGGGCAGAACAGACAGCTATGATAAATAAGCATGGGAATTATCATATTGTACTCCAGAATGTGCAGATGGATGAAGTGGAGCAGATAAGGTATCATTCCAACATTGCAGCATTTTCTGAATATGGAGATATCAATATGGATGCGGATCAGGGTTATTATATCAATGGTAAAAGTGTGATTTTATATGGTGTTGAGGAAACATATCTTGCTGATATTATGAATTATCCTGTTGAAGGATCTTATCCTAAAAATGATAAAGAGATTGCTCTTAGTGCTGATGTAGAAAAACTATTTGGATTCCATATAGGTGACAATATTATTTTAAATACGCCAGCGGGAAATTTTGATTTTATCGTATCGGCTTTTTATGAAGATGATACAGAATTTAATGAGAGTATAGATGGATATTGTGCATATATGGGCAGAGCTGCATTTCAAGCAGTCTGTAATCTGAACGGGGAAAACGTCAATTCGGATTATTATATTCAATTTACGAAAGACACTAATCTCCGAAGAGCGATTGTAGATATAAAGGAGCAATATAGGCTTCAAGATGAAGATATAGATGAGAATACTGCTGTTCTTGGACTGACAGGAGCAAGCAGCAATAAAACCATAAAGAATATTTATCCTTTGGCTATTATCTGTTTTTTGCTGGTACTGATTTCGGGTATTCTGATGATTTCAAGTTGTATGAACAGCAATGTTGCACAGAGGATAAGTTTTTTTGGAATGATGAGATGTATCGGTGCAAGTAAAGAGCAAATTGTGCGTTTTGTAAGGTTGGAAGCTCTAAACTGGTGCAGGAGTGCTATTCCGGCAGGGTGTCTGCTTGGTGTTGTAATATGTTGGATTTTGTGTGCAGTACTCCGCCTGATTGTTAAGGGCGAGTGGGTAGATATGCCGCTTTTTGGAGTGAGTGTAAGTGGTATTGTCTGCGGAATAGCCGTTGGCATCATTACGGTGTTTGTTGCAGCACATTCTCCGGCTAAGCAGGCGGCGAGAATTTCTCCTATAGCGGCAGTGTCCGGCAATATGGAAATATCAAAAACGGTCAGACATGCAGCAAATACGAAACTTTTTAAAATTGAAACATTATTGGGTATTCATCATGCAATAGCGGCTAAGAAGAATCTTTTTCTTATGACAGGTTCATTCGCTATTACAATTATTCTATTTTTTGCTTTTTCGGCTTGTCTTGATATTGTGCATAAGCTGCTCCCGTCAGAAAGCAACTTTTCGCCGGATGTTGCAATTACTAGTCAGGAAAATGACAATTCTATAGATAGAAGCCTTACCGCACAAATTTCCAAAATACAGGGTGTAAAAAATGCTTTTGGTACTATGTATGACATAGGACTTTCGGTTAAAATCAATGGGAATGAAACTATTATTGATTTGGTGTCCTATGATGAATTGATGTTGGAAAGTGCTAAAAAGTCTGTAGCAAGCGGAGATTTATCAAAGGTTTCTGGAGATTCTGGTTATGTGCTTACAATTTTTAGTCAGGACAGCCGATTGAATGTGGGTGATAAAGTGGATATCGGTGGTAATGAACTTGAGATTGCCTGTGTGGTATCGGAAGGAATTGGGAGTGTCAGTGGATCGCCAGTTGTTGTCTGTTCGGAAGAAACGTTTATGCGTCTGACAGGAGAACAGGGCTATATGATGATAAATATGATACTGGAAAAAGGCGTATCAGAGGCGGATATAGATAAAATTCGTGATTTGGCAGGTAATGATTTGTTTATCGATCGCAGAGAAGAGGAGAGTGAAGTATACGGCAGTTATTGGGTGTTTCGATTTGCAGCATATGGGTTTCTTGCAATTATTTCTTTTATAACTGTGCTGAATATTATGAACAGTGTTTCTATGGGGGTGTCTGCAAGAATAAAGCAATATGGGGCAATGCGTGCAGTTGGTATGGAGAGTCGGCAGCTTACAAAGATGATAATGGGTGAGGCGGTTACTTATGCTTTTTGTGGTACGCTTGTCGGGATTATAATAGGGCTGATACTTCATTATTTTATTTATGTAAAGATTGTTGTTACACATTTTGGCGGGATATGGAAAATTCCATTTTCAACAATTGTGATTATTTTGCTTTTGGTTTTTGTATCGTGTATCGCAGCGGTATATGCTCCTGCAAAACGGATTCGAAATATGGCAATTACTGCAACGATTAATGAATTGTAATGAAAAAAATTGGCTTTCACCGGACGCAAGAGGCGGTTTGCTCCTGTTCTTTGCCTGCTCCGCTCCAAACGGTAAGAAAGTCTAGGGCTTCTGATTTCGGTTCATCCAACCGGACGAACCGGGGCGCAATTCGCCCTCATGACAATCAAAACGAAACAGGTGTAAGGAAGGATTTTACCAGCCAAAAAATATCCTTTTTCCTATTCTCCGGGCTAAACACGCCCCTTTTTTTGCATACCCTGCATGGAAGCAGG
>CAJUGZ010000136.1 GCA_910585855.1 uncultured Lachnospiraceae bacterium
AAAGGACAGGAGCAAACCGCCTCTGGCGTCCGGTGAAAGCCAACTCTTTCCGGCAGCATCCTATCTCCAAAAACAAAATGAAAGATAAAAACAAGATAAACATTGACTGGTATGCAATTTTATGGCAAAACAACCGCCTCTGCTATACTATTTTAAATCTGCCGAATAAGTCACCAAACACTGCAAAGTAAAAAAGCCCAGCTTCTGATACAATCGAACTGCTCCCTCATTTTCCCCGGAAACTTGGAGAAAAACATCTTTTCTCTCTTTTTCCTGCAAATTCAACAGCAGTTCCCGAAGAAACGCTTCCCCATATCCCTTTTGCTGTTCTTTTTTCCAAATGCTTACCCCAGACAAAAAATACCCCTGTTTTGATTCGGAAACAAAACAAAGTCCAATTAATTGATGTTCTCTCCAATATCCCCAAAGCCTTATCCCATCCGAAAAATTATTTTTTAGCAGCCATTCCGACTCCGATTTTAAACACCCAAATGCAGAAGAATGAATCTCTATTATCATCTGTTTCCTCTCTTCCGCTTCTAGACCTTCCAAAACAGCCGTCCGCCCGCTTCTTTCTTCTAACGGCTGCCAAGTTTTTATCTTATTGGCGAATAAAATCATCAAACAATCTGTTTTTATCTTTTGATATTTCCAGTGTTCTAGAATTTGCTGTGCAGTATCATTCCAATCAAAAATTCGAAAACTTATCCTTTGAAATCCATACTTTTTTAATACTGCTATTCCCTCTTTTAATACTTGAGCAAACAATCCTTTTCCTTGCCATTCCTTTCTTGTTACAGCAGAAATCTCTGCCTCTTTCTCTGCCAAAAAAGCAGAAACAGCACATAAAAGCTGTCCCTTTCTATAAAGAAGAAAAAAACAAGGACAGTCCAAAACTTCATTCCATTCCTGTTCCATAAAAAAATCAGGTTTTCCCTGATCCTTTTTTTCATATTTCTCTAATAACTGTTTTATCTCCTGTTTCTGCCTTTTTAAAAGCCTTGTCCTGATCTGAATCCCTTCTTCCATCTCAGTTCTGCACATCCTTCCTAATTTTTATTTCCTTATAACACAAAAAAAATTTCGCTTATATTTAAAAATTTCACCTTATTACTTGTTATTGTAAACTTTTACAGCAATACTATTCTACAGTTGGGAGAACTAGCTGAAAGCGAAAGGAAGGTTTATGCAGGGTCATCATTTCCCGTCGGCACTTAAGCACGGTATTGCTGTGTTTTCGTGCCTTATGTGTCCGCTATAAAAATAGGAAATGCTAAGCGCAAGCGGACTCGGAATAGACCTTCCTTTCGATTTCAGCGTCCCCCATCAATCGTGCCGATCCAAACTTTCATAAACCTCACAAAACCGAGCCGAAAAAGAAGGTTCTTCTCCTGCTGCATACAAATGAGAAATATCACCAAATCCATTAATTCGAAACAGTGCCACTCCCTTTCTGCGCTCCTCTGTAATCAAAGTAGTTACAGAAGTCGGTGCAGCACAAAATCCATGCAGCATCGCCATAGGAGAAATTCCAAGCAAATGACTCAGCAAAATACATTCCAATCCAAAATGACAGAAAAAAACGATAGTATCTTGATTTCCCTGTTCTACCCGATAATAATTTCCTTCTCTTATATATCCGTAAGAAGCCAAAAGCTGATCAAAAGACTGTACCACCCAGTCATATTCCTGTTTTACTTCTCCGTCCTGTAAAACCTTTGTATCAGCCCAATCATACCGATTATAATATTTTTTCTCTACAGTCCAATCAGTAGGAAGCCAGTCCCAAATAATCGACTCATGCCCTCTGTCTGGACGTATAATCTTTGCCGCAAACTCACGAAGCCACAGACATTCCGTTGCAGTACGATTCATTTTTTTTAACGTATAAGAAGCCGTTTCTTTTGCCCGCCCAAGCGGAGAAACATAAAATGCTTTAATATCCATTTTAGACAGACGCTCCGCTAAACAAGCCGCTTCTATTTTTCCCTGTTCTGTTAAAGAATCATGTACATAATCTGGATCTCCATGACGAATTATCAATATTTTCATCTATCTCTCATTCCCTTCATAAATTACTGTCACAAAATCCAAAGGAAGATCTGCCTCAAAGCAAACCTTTCTTTGGATTCTAGTATTTCCTTCCTATATTCTAGCATGTTCTGCATTTTTAGGCAATATTTTTAAACTGTGCTTGATAGAGTTCATAATAAGCCCCTTTCTTTTTCATCAATTCCTGATGACTTCCGGCTTCATAAATTCCTCCTCCATCAATTACAAAGATCCGATCTGCATTTTTAATAGTAGAAAGCCGATGTGCAATTACAAAAGAAGTCCTGCCTTTTAATAATGTTTCAATCCCCTGCTGCACTAAAATCTCTGTATGTGTATCAATACTTGATGTTGCTTCATCTAAAATTAAAATCTTTGGCTGAGATACCATCGTTCTTGCAAATGCCAAAAGCTGCCTCTGCCCAACAGAAAGCCTTGCTCCTCTTTCACTAATCTCTGTATCGTATCCATGTTCTAAATTTACAATAAATTCATGGGCATGTACTGCTTTTGCCGCTGCCACAATTTCTTCCTCCGTTGCATCCAATCGCCCATAACGAATATTTTCCCGAATCGTACCGGAAAAAAGAAAATTGTCCTGTGTCATCACCCCCATCTGCATCCGCAGACTATGAATTGACACATCCTTTAAACTATGCCCATCCACATAGATATCTCCTTTTGTAATATCATAAAACCGACTGATTAAATTTACAATTGTTGTCTTTCCTGCTCCAGTAGGTCCTACCAAAGCAATAGTTTCTCCCGGCTTTACCTTAAAGCTAACATCTTTTAAAACCAGCTTATCTGGTTCATCCGAATAGGCAAAAGAAACCCGATCAAAACAAATCTCTCCCTCAATTACAGGAAGTTCATAGACCTCTTTTCGATCTGCCACTTCCGGTACAGTATCTAAAATATCAAAAATCCGTTCTGCTGCGGAAATATTGGTTACAATCTTATTATAGAAGTTTGCCAAATTTCGAATCGGCGTCCAAAACATAGATAAATAAGTCGAAAATGCCATAAACGTACCAATTCCAACCGTTCCGACCCCAAGTATATAAATTCCAATAAAATAAAGCAAAAATCCGCCAAATCCCCAAGTAATTTCAATTAAAGCACTAAATCCATCTGCAAAAAGAACTGCATCTGTAAACGACTTTCGATGTTCTTCCAACAAAGTATCAAAACTTTGATTGGATTCCTCTTCCGCAGTAAAACTCTGCACAATCCGTATTCCTGAAAAACTTTCATGAATAAATGCCGTAATATTGGATGTTTTCTTTCGAAATACCTGCCAAGCTCTATGAGAAAATCCCTGAATAATATACATCCCACCAGCTAAAAAAGGCAGCATAATAATTGCAGACAACGCCAGTTTCAGATTTTTTGCCATCATAATTCCTGCTACAGCAAGAATCGTAAGAAAATCAGGAATCAGCTTTGTTACGCTGTCCGAAAGCACTTCTTTTAAAGAATTGACATCCCCAATTACACGTGCCAAAATCTTTCCAGTAGGGCGGCTGTCAAAAAAACTAAAGCTTAACTTTTGAATATGTATATATAATTCATTTCGAATGGTAAGCAGCACCTGATTAGATACTTTCGCCATAATTACCATACGCATCTTTACGCCTATAATATAAATCACATTTAAAATAACTGCCAAAATCCCAAGCTGTATCAATCCGTCCATATCTTGATTTACAATATTTACATTTACTGCATGTTCAATAATCAAAGGGTTGATTAAAGAAATCGTAATCGTTGCTGCCATAATAAAAAGTACAGCCACAATCTGTTTTTTATAGACCAACAGATACCGATACAGCCGAATTAAAATATCTTTTTTTAAAACCTCTTTTTGATACTCATCTTCTTTAAATGTATTAACTGCCATATTTTCACCTCTTTTTTAATTTCTTACTACCTCCAAAGCCTTTCTATAATCTCCATACTGAGCTTCATAAGTAGAATAATAAAATCCTTTCTTTTCCATTAAACTCTGATGTGTTCCCCTCTCTACCACCTGTCCATGTTCCAATATTATAATTTCGTCCGCATATTTTACAGCAGAAATCCGATGTGCAATAATAACCTTTGTTGTATTTTTCAAAGCTGCCAGTTCCTGCTGAATCTCATATTCCGTTTCCATATCCAGTGCAGAAGTAGAATCATCCAAAATCAAAATCGGTGCTTTTTTCGCCAGCGCACGTGCAATACTAATCCGCTGCTTCTGACCCCCGGAAAGCCCCACTCCACGTTCTCCGATTACCGTTTCATACTGATTTGTCATTTTTTCAATAAATCCCTGTGCACTTGCTGAACGCACAGCTTCCCGAACAGTTTCTTCCGACATAGTTGCCCGCTGTCCGAGCCGAACATTCTCCCGAATCGTATCTGAAAAAAGAAATACATCCTGCATTACCACAGCAATACTCTGACGAACCGTTTCCAAAGGAAGCTGCCGAATATCTATCCCATCCAATAAAATTTTACCGTCTGATATATCATAAAACCGCTCAATTAAATTTACAATCGAGGTCTTTCCAGAACCAGTCACACCCATAATTCCAATCGTTTTTCCCTGCTCCAGACAAAAACTAACCTCCTTTAAAATCTCTGTCCCATCCAAAGAAAAGTTCACATTTTGAAATTCCAAATTTCCATTTAACTTCTCTAAAACTTCCAAATTTTCCGAATCTTTAATCTCCGGCTGTTCTGCCAAAATCCGATTAATCTTTTTATTAGAAGCAAGCGCAGATGCTAAATCATTGCTTAACCATCCTAAAATCTCCATCGGCCAAATAATATTATTGGCATATTCACTAAATGCGCCAAGCTGTCCTATTGAAATCTCCCCCTGTGTTACCAAAATACCACCCACAATAATAATCAAAACAAGCTGTACCTTTGCCAAAAAAGAAATATTCGGATCATATTTTGCCAATGTTCGTGCCTGCTGCATATTTAAATTATAATATTTCTGATTATGCTTTTTAAATTTTTCAATTTCATAATTTTCTCTGGCAAATGCCTTTACAGTACGAACCCCCGCCAGATTTTCCTGTGCCACAGTATTTAACTCGGCATTCTGCTCACTAATCTCATCATAAACCTCACCTAACCGTTTCTCCATTTTTACCGCAATATAACCAACAATCGGCATAACTGCCAAAGGAATAAAAGTTAATTTCGGACTGATTGTCAGCATACAATACAGCACAACAATCACATGCACGCTTCCCTCAATAATCAGCATTGCAATCATTCCGACACCATTCCATACCTTATCCACATCATCCTTTACACGTGCCATCAGTTCTCCTGTATTATTTCGATCAAAATAACGCATTGACAATGTTTCAATATGATGAAACAGATTTCGGCGCATATCACATGCAATCCGCATACTGCTGATATCAAACAGAAACTCCTTTGTATATTGAAAAAAAGCCCGTCCAAGTCCAATCCCTAACAGAGTAAAGAGAAGCCCCATCAAAAGCTCTGTCTTTCCTCCTACAATTACATCATCAATCACACTTTTTGTTACCTGCGGCGCAAATGCATCCAAAAAAATACTAAACAGCATTGCCGCAACTGCTATAAAATACAAATACCAATACCGCAGGATATACCTTCCTATTGGATTCTTCTTCATAATTCCAGTTCTCCTTCCATTCACTTCTTTCCGTAGCCTGTTTCTGCAAAATGTAGAATGTCCCTTCTGTCAGCACACTTCATCCAGCATCTATATATAATTGAGAGGGGAACGCCAAAATTGGAAGAAAGGTCTACTCCGAGCCCGCTTGCGCTTAGCATTTCCTCGTAGCGGACACATAAGGCACAAAATTCCCACCAGAAAATAAAATAGTTGAAATTCACAGTAAAAACTCTAAAACCGTCAAACTTTAAAAATATAAATGCTCTGCTGTCTTTCTGTAACTTTTCTTTCACAGAAACACATCAATCTACATTTAACACTACAGTAAACATCTATCTTTTTCTTTCTACAACGAAGATATTTGTAATAAATACAAATGAAAATTTACAACACTACTTTCTGGTTGGTAGACATAGCCGAAATCGGAAGGAAAGTCTGCAGGGTCATCATTTCCCGTCGGCACTTAGGCACGGTATTGCTGTGTTTTCGTGCCTTATGTGTCCGCTATGAAAATAGGAAATGCTAAGCGCAAGCAGGCTCGGAATAGACCTTCCTTCCGATTTCAGCGTCCCCCTCCCATAAAAAAATCTTATATACTGACATATTTTGGATGTCCATATGCACAAAAAAACAGACCTGAATTAAAATTCAAGCCTGTTTCCATCTACTTTTCTATGACAGCCTGCCGCCTTTTCTGCACAAAAAGTCTTGTCTTTCCCCTTTTGCACGAATACAGATAAAAATTCTCTATTCTGAAAGAAAAGCTGCATCTCTCATAGACTGCAGCGATTCTTCCCATAAAATACCATTGGTCTTGTCTTTCCCCAAATGTTCTTTTACGGTTCAAAACTGAGGCAGGCTACGATTCCTAATTCAACTACATTCGGTACACTTTGTACACAGATTCCTAATGTATTTCGTAATGTAATCATCGGTCTAAACATCGTTACTACCTCCTTTTCTTTCTATGTATTTTTTATCTGACCATCTGTTTTTCACAGCGATAAAAAACCGTCTGCACTTAGACTACCTCTTTTTTTTTCCATTGTCAACCTAGATTTTTAAAAAATAAGGATATTCAGAAAATTGTAAGATTATAATCATTATTTGTTAATAATATCTACTGTCATTTCACTGACATTTCGGATATTATCTTTTATTCCTTCTGTTATATAGATCTTTTTTTCTGTTGTTACCAGAACCATTTCAAAGTTTTGCTTTTTCCGCCAATATGCTACAGCTTCTTCCATTCCTGCTGCAAAAAAAGCTGTTGAAAATGCATCACAAAAAATACCGCTTTCTCCAATAATTGTAACCGAAACCAGTCCATTGTCTGCCGGATATCCATTTGAGGCATCTAAAATATGGCAATATTGTTTTCCGTCTTCTCCAATAAAATAACGCTCATAATTGCCGGAAGTAATTACTGCACAGTCTGATGCGGAAAGAATACACATTTCTCCAGAGTCCTCAAAAGGATTTCGAATCCCGATTTTCCAAAGAGAGCCATCAGGCTTTGTTCCTAGCATATGAATATTTCCGCCTAAATTAATTAAGGCAGACTTTATATTATTCTCTTTTAAAATTTTTAAAATTTGATCGCTGGTATAACCCTTTGCCAATGCTCCGCAGTCAAGCTCTGTTTCCTTTGGCACAGATACCTGTGTTCCTTGTATATTAATGCGGCGATAATCCACATATGTTAAAAGTTCCTGCAGCCGCTCCTGCTTTGGTATCTGATATTCCTGTGTTGTAAATCCCCATTCTTTTAAGACAGGATAAAGGGTGATATCAAGTGTACCTTGCGTTTCCTCTCCCACCAAAACGGCGGTATTTAAAATATTGATCGTATCCTCGCTTACAGAAACAGTTTCTCCGTCTGCATGATTGATCTGCCAGATATCACTTCCTTCTTTTGTAACGGAAAGCAAATCTTCTAGTTCTTTTATTCTGTCACAGGCAAGAGAAATGGTTTCTTCTGTATTTTTTCCATATACCCTTAAATTCATATAGGTATCCATTGCAAAAACAGAGCGTTCCGTCATGCTGTCCTTTTCTGAATCTTTTATGGAATAGTCATAAAATATTCCAAAACCCAAGCATAAACTGCATAAACCAATAAGCAAAACCATCGCTTTCTTCATTATTATCTTCCTCAAATCCTATCTGTCTTTATATTCTACTTTTCTTTTGCTTCTTCCAATGCTTTTTCTGCTGCACCTATGATTGCTTTTGAACTATAAGTTGCTCCAGATACTGCATCTGTTTCACTGTTTTGATTCATAAGAATCTGTTGAAACAAAACCTCTTTTGCTGTTTCATAATACCAAGTATCTGATTCGCCTGACGTTCCTGAAATCTTGGTAATTCTTCCGTTTTCAATTACAATCGTAATCTCCACATCTCCATCATATCCAAATGCACTGGCTGTATAAGTTCCGTCTTTATAAGCAGAAAGTGGAACTGTTTCCTGATTGACATCGTTTTGTATATCCTTTTTTACTTCTTTTGCCTGCATTTTTTCTGGTTTAGAAAAAGCAGTAATAAAGCCTACTAAAATAACAGTGATACCTGCACAAGCACGATTTAATGCTTTTTTTTCTAATAGTCTGCCTTTTAGGAGCAGCCATTTTCGTATCCGGCAGATACCATAACTGATAAATACTCCACTATAAACAAAAATCCGCATCAAATATCCTTCTCTTCCCTGTTGTGCCAAAGGGATACATAATACCAGTACATGCAGATAAATCATTGCATAAAATAAATAGGCAAACCGCTGTATCCTCTTCCAACGCTTTGGCTTCATTTTTTTCTGACTTTTGGAAAAGAAAGTATTGTTAATGGTATCATAATTGTAAGCATCATTAAAGTAAGAATACTTGCTGCTATTTGATTTTTACTCATTCTTTCACTTTCTGTAAACAACCAGACAAAATATATTTTTCCATATCCGATATTATGTCCTAATGTCAGCAATGCAGCAAAAATAGAAAGTTCTCCCCGAATCGGCAAAAAGGCTTTTATCGCCTTTGAACCATTCGGGAATGCTCCTGTCCACATGACTACACACCAAAGTGCCGTAGACAAAATACCTCTGCTTAGTAGTTCTATTATATAAGTATTTATCCAAGACGGCAAGCCCCTAGAATCGATACAAATGACACATACAGAAAGAATTACTGCTGTTATATAAAACACAACAGCATATTTTTTTATAATTTTACGGCATAAATAAGTAAGTCCAAATGTAAAAATAAATACAAAAAGAAATAACATATTTTTCCCTTTCTCTTATCTTTTCTTTCGAATTACCACTACTGCTCCTGCCAAACAAGCTGCTATTGCCACTGGAACAAGAACTCCTGCTGCGTTTGTCTTTTGTTTTATATCCGAATTTGCAGGTATTTGCGCATCTGAACTTTCTGTTATAGTTTCCTCTGAACCTGTAGTTGTCTTTTCCTCTGAATTTGTAGTTGTTTTTTCTTCTGAATCTGTAGTTATTTTTTCATCATTTTTATTAGAATCAGAAGATATATCAAGTGAAAACTCTAATGTCGTATGATATCCGGTTGCACTTACTACAATCTGATAAGTCCCGCTTTCTGCAAAAATTTTTTCTTCGTTTCTTTCTGCATTTAAATCAATACTTCCATCTTCCTGTATTATTTTTACACTTCTTCGCCCAGAAGCCGTATACTCTGTTCCATTTACTGATACCGTGGCAATATTTTTTAAATAATTTTGAAATGTTTCTTCTGCTGCACCCTCTGCTGCCATTATTTTTCCATCTTTATAAACAGCAGGACTTTCTTCTGTAAAAAGCACAAAATTTGTTTTCACATCTGCATAAACGCCATTTCCATCCCTTACAATAAGGGTATATTGTCCCGGCATACCTTTTTGGTAAACAATCTGGTCTGTAAGAATCTCTGCATTTAAACCTTCTATGGAATACTCCTTTTGATAATCATCTGGAAAATCAGCAAGTGTCATAGGAACAATACCCTCTGTTACCTCTGTATCAGCCGCTTCTAAAATACCATTAAATTTTATCGGAACATAAAGGGAAGCTGCAAGATTATGATAGCCGCTATCGGTTATATAAGTAATCTCTGTAATAGTCTGCCCCATAATGCCGTCAAAATCCTCATAATTTAATGTATTCCCATGAGATTCTTTTGTAACAAATCCATTTGACCAAGCAAGATTATCTCTCCAAATATTTTCCAAATGCCTCATCGCATAGTGGTCACCGTCCTGTGTTGTTAAAATCACTCCATAAATTCTGCCAATATCAGAAGTTCCTTCACTATTGTTCAAAGCATCTACCGTAATCTGATAATCTCCCCAAGGGGTATCAGAAGAAATTTCAGCCGAAGCTGTTACCTGTGCCGTTTCTCCTTGAACAGCCGAAAACACAACATTTCCATCCTCCACTGTTACAATCTTATAAGCGTCTGGAACTGTATCAACAGCAGTAAAATGATAGGTATTCTCTCCTAAAGCAGCCAAGGTTTCTTCTGTCAATGCCACATAATAATCTACACCAAGAATTGTACCTGTTCCGTCTGCATTTTCCTGATGATAAGTACCAGCAGTCAAATTTTCATTTTTCCATTTTGAATCTGTTGCAGAAGAAACAGCATCCACTTCATAGTCAATTCCCTCTGCCTTATAAAATGCATCATAAGGAATCTCCATTGTCCCATAAATATAGTTCTCATCTGCATAAGAAGGATATACAAAAATCCCTAAAGCAGCTAATACACAGCCAACAGATACACTTGTAAATAATTTTGTTCTTCTCATAATTTTCCCTCACTCCTATACAATTTTAATAACTATCTTTCCATTCTCGATCCTACTTCTAGTTACCTTTATGTTACTTTGGTTAGTAATAACTAACAAAGGAATAAAAAAAGAAAAACTACACTTCCATTTTCTATTTTCAGACCTTTTTTACATCAAAATACTATCATAATCAATTATAAATGTCAACGATTCAATTTCTCAATACAGGATAAACTTATAAACTAAAGGGTTGGCTTTCACCGGACGCAAGAGGCGGTTGGTAGAAATTTTTATTGCAGAACAAATTTTCAGTAACGCTTGGAAACAATTCTTTTTTGTTCCGGGATCAAGAAACAGCCAGATTCGAAAACGGTGGGCAACCTGCAGGTGACTTTGGAAAAAAGTTAGAAGTTCTCGGACTTCTGTTCGAAAACCAAGGAAAAGGCAGAAGTCTTAGAACTTCTTGCTTTTTGGAAACCGGAACAGCAGGCTGTCCACCGTTTTCGAATCTGGCGTCCTCTAGCTTTAAATTTATAAGTTTATCCTGTTCTCAATAAGCAATATGGATAGCAGTTCATCCATATGGATTGTTACAGTTCAGCCACCCCCCCTTACTGTAAAGAAAAAGTTCTGGATAAAATC
>CAJUGZ010000137.1 GCA_910585855.1 uncultured Lachnospiraceae bacterium
CTTTAATAACCCCTTTTCCTACTACATGGTTTGGCAGGCAGCCAAATGGCTGGGTACATACGATATTATTGACTCCGGTATGAATTAACTCTAACATTTCTCCTGTTAAAAACCAGCCCTCTCCTGTTTGATTTCCCAGAGAAACAATCGGCTTAGCATAGTTTGCAAGGTCTTGAATATTTGCCTGCTGCGTAAAGTGTTCACTCTTTTTTAGTTCTTCTCTTGCAGTTTTTCTGAAAAATTCAATCGCTGAAATCCCTATATTGCAAAGTCTTGCTGTAGAATTTTTTGCGCCTAAATGTTCGGCTTTGAAGTTGGCGTTATAAAAACAGTATAAGAAAAAGTCTAATAGATCCGGCATAACGGCTTCCGCTCCCTCTGCTTCTAATAAATCGACTAAGTGGTTGTTGGCTGCCGGAAGAAATTTTACAAGAATTTCTCCTACAATTCCTACTCTTGGCTTTTTTTTATCTGTAATGGGGAGTGTGTCAAAGTCATGGATAATGCCTTTGATATTGCGTTTAAATTCACCGAAGTTTGGTCCTTTTTTTAGAAGGGAGCGGATACAGATATCCACCCATTTTTGGTGCAGGCGGTTTGCAGAGCCTTGTTCTTTTTCATATGGGCGCATCCGATAGAGAACACGCATAAAGATATCTCCATAGACCATTGCCTGAACGGCTTTTATCAGCATCGGGGCAGTGTAGGAAAAGCCCGGATTGCTTTCTAGTTTATTTAGATTTAGGGAAATAACCGGTATTTCAGGGTGTCCGGCTTTTTCTAAAGCTCTTCGGATAAAGCCGATATAGTTGCTTGCACGGCATCCCCCTCCTGTCTGGGAGATAACGATTGCCGTTTTGGACAGGTCGTATTTGCCGGACAGGACGGCTTCCATAATTTGTCCGACTACGATGAGAGAAGGATAGCAGGCATCGTTGTTGACATATTTTAGTCCAATATCGACAGAGGATTTATTGTCCGTTTTTCCTAAGACTTCAAAGTGATAGCCCATATGGTTAAGAACAGGCTCTAGCAGTTCAAAGTGAATAGGGGACATTTGCGGGCATAAAATTGTGTAGTCTTTTCGCATTTCTTTGGTAAATAGAACACGGTTAAAGTTTGCCGCTGCGATTTTTCTTGGCTGGTGTTTTTGTTCACGGACACGCAGTGCAGAAATAAGGGAGCGGATACGGATTCTTGCTGCGCCTAAATTGTTGACTTCATCAATTTTTAAAACGGTATAAATTTTTCCCGATTTGGTTAAAATATCGTTGACGCAGTCCGTTGTAACAGCATCTAAGCCGCACCCAAAGGAGTTAAGCTGAATTAGGTCTAAGTCTTCTCTGGTTTTTACAAAGTTAGCGGCCCGGTAGAGGCGGGAATGGTACATCCATTGATCCATAACAATAAGCGGGCGTTCTACTTCTGCTAAGTGAGCCACGGAATCTTCAGTCAGTACGGCAATTCCGTAGGAATTGATAAGTTCTGGTATGCCGTGGTGGATTTCTGGATCGATATGGTATGGGCGACCAGCAAGCACAATTCCCCGGCGACCAGTTTTTCGCATATATTCTAGAACGTCTTCTCCTTTTTTCTGGATATCTTTATGGACGGCATCTAGTTCGTTCCATGCTTTTTCTGCTGCATCTGTGATTTCCTGTGATGGAATATGATGGGAAGCAGAAAATTCTTTTATTAGCTGGTTTATTAAAATTTCTTTTGTAGTCATAGCTAGAAACGGATTTAAAAAACGGACTTTTTCAGTTTTAATTTCTTCTACATTGTTTTTGATGTTTTCTGCATACGAGGTAACAATCGGGCAGTTATAGTGATTGTTGGCGTCTGGTGTTTCGTTTCGCTCGTAAGGAATACATGGATAGAAGATAAATTTTACCCCTTGGCGAATCAGCCATGTTACATGCCCATGGGCTAGTTTTGCTGGATAACATTCGGACTCACTTGGAATAGATTCAATTCCTAATTCGTAAATTTTTCGGTTAGACTCTGGAGAGAGAACGACACGGAATCCTAATTCCTTGAAAAAAACTGCCCAAAAGGGATAATTTTCGTATAAATTTAAGACACGTGGGATTCCTACAATGCCTCTTTTTGCAATATCTTCTGTCAGCGGCTCATAAGCAAAAATACGTTTATTTTTATATTCAAATAAATTGGGTATTTTATCTTTATTTTTTTCTTTTCCAATTCCACGTTCACAGCGATTTCCTGTAATAAACTGTCTTCCGCCGGAAAAACGGTTGACGGTAAGCAGGCAGCTATTGGTACATCCTTTGCAGCGTGCCATTGTAGTGGAAAAAGTTAAATGATTGATTTGTTCAATCGTCAGCATAGTGGTTTCTTTGGAAGGCTGATAGCGTTCTCTGGCAATCAGTGCTGCACCAAATGCTCCCATAATTCCGGCTATATCGGGACGGACAGCCTGACAGCCTGAGATCTTTTCAAAACTTCTTAAAACGGCATCATTATAGAAAGTGCCTCCTTGTACGACTACTTTTTCTCCTAGATCTTTTGGATCGGTAATCTTAATTACTTTAAACAGCGCATTTTTAATAACAGAGTAAGCCAGACCTGCTGAAATATCGGATACTTCAGCTCCTTCTTTTTGTGCCTGCTTGACATTGGAGTTCATAAATACGGTGCAGCGAGTTCCTAAATCGATTGGATTTTTGGCAAAAAGGGCGGCTTTCGCAAAGTCTTGTACAGAATAGTTCAAGGATTTTGCAAAGGTTTCAATAAAAGAGCCGCAGCCCGAGGAACAGGCTTCATTGAGCTGTACACTGTCTACGGTTTTATTTCGAATCTTAATACATTTCATATCCTGTCCGCCGATATCAAGGATACAGTCTACCTCTGGTTCAAAGAAAGCGGCAGCATAGTAATGAGAAACTGTTTCTACCTCTCCTTCATCTAACATCAATGCTGCTTTTATCAAGGCTTCTCCGTATCCGGTGGAGCAGGAGTAGACAATAGAGGCACTGGTCGGCAGATGCTTATAGATTTCTTTGATAGCAGTAATCGCAGTGTTCAGCGGATTTCCGTTATTGCTGCTGTAAAAAGAATAAAGCAAAGAACCGTCTTCTCCTACAAGTGCTACTTTGGTAGTAGTAGATCCCGCATCAATTCCTAAGAAACAATCCCCTTCATAGGTAGAAAGATTGCCTGTAGTTACACAGTGTTCGCTGTGGCGGCTGGAAAAATTTTGATAGTCAGCTTCATCCTGAAAAAGAGGATCTAATCGTTTGACTTCAAACTGCATTTGGATACCGTTTGACAGTTGGTCAATCATCTGGTCAATCGAAAAATACAGGCTGCTGTCTGCATTCATAGCAGAGCCGATTGCTGCAAACAGATGGGAGTGATCGGGATCGATAATATGCTCCTTTGTAAGATTTAAAGTACGGATAAAAGCTGTCTTTAATTCCGTTAAAAAATGAAGAGGACCGCCTAGAAATGCTACGTTTCCACGGATTGGCTTTCCGCAGGCAAGACCACTGATGGTTTGGTTGACCACTGCTTGAAAAATAGAAGCAGAGAGATCCTCTTTGGTAGCCCCTTCATTGATTAAAGGCTGAATATCGGATTTGGCAAATACACCGCAGCGGGCAGCGATCGGATAGATTGCTTTGTAGTTTTTGGCATATTCGTTTAGACCAGAAGCATCTGTTTGAAGAAGAGAAGCCATTTGATCAATAAAAGAACCTGTTCCTCCTGCACAGATGCCGTTCATACGCTGATCGATGCCGTTGGTAAAGTAGATAATTTTGGCATCTTCCCCTCCTAGTTCGATGGCAACATCGGTATGAGGGGCATAGTCTTGCAGAGAAGTAGATACGGCTACTACTTCTTGAACAAATGGAATAGACAGATGCTTAGAGAGTGCTAGACCTCCTGATCCAGTGATAACTGGAGAGAGTAAAACTTCTCCTAGTTGATTACGAGCCTTTTTTATCAGTGAGGCTACGGTTTCCTGAATGTTTGCATAGTGGCGTTCGTAGTCGGAGAACAGCAGGTGGTTTTCGGGATCTAATATAGCAATTTTTACCGTGGTAGAACCGATATCGATTCCTAAACGGTAGTCAGATATTTTTAATTGTTCTGTATTCATAATACACCTCTCAGATACAAATGGACTGTTTAGAACAGTCTTTTTTGTTTTAACAAAATCCAACTTATTATAATGCATTAGGGGACAAAATTCAACATTCGAAAAATAAAAATAGTATAAAAATGTCGAGGAAGGTTGATAATACTTATGTTTTTGCTTAGTGTTAAATTTAGGAATATATTGTTTGAGTGTCGAACCCGGACGCCAGATTGGGGGAAACATTTGGGATTGCTGCTTCAATCTCCGAAAAGCAAGAAGGTCTAAGGCTTCTGCGCCTAGGTGCATACAACCGGACGAACCGGTGCGCAATTCGCCCTTGCATCAACCGAAGCGTTGGTGGGGTAAGGAAGTCTGTACCAACTGTAAGGTATAATTTTCCTCTACAACGGGCTAAACACGCACCTTTTTTTGCACACACTGCGTTTAGCAGCATGTGCAAAAAATTCTAGAATTTAAGCAGAAGCCTAAGACCTTCTAACTTTTCTCCGAAGTCGCTGCAATCCCAAACATTTCCCCCAATCTAGCTGATACAGACGAAACCTGAAGAAAGGTCTGCGCAGGTTTACTATTTATTGCGATTTTTTCGGCTTGAAGTACACAGCTGAAAGCGGAAAGGGGCTCTATGCAGGGTCATCATTTCCCGTCGGCACTTAGACGCTGTATTTTAGCGTCTTAGTGTCCGCTACGAGGAAATGCTAAGCGCAAGCGGGCCCGGAATAGAGCCCCTTTCCGCTTTCGGCGTCCTCTTTACGGAAACTATTTTTTGATGTAGGAATATACTATATTATATATATGAAACTAGGAAAGGAAAAAGTCATGAGAGATTATGAATATGCAGACAGAGGAAATTTTGATAGCTGTTATGGGCTGTATCATGTGATAGAACAGGGCGATACATTATATCGGCTTGGAAAGCAATATCGTGTCAGTGTTTCGGACATTATGCAGGCGAATCCCTATGTAGATGTTTATAATCTGCAAATTGGGGAAACACTTTGTATACCGGCAGTTTCTCCGGTCGAATTGGAAGTGGAGAGTGTGAAAAAAGATCATCATTTTTCGGAGAATGAATCGGTAAAAGAAGTGCTGAAAAAGGCTGGTATTTCTATGTCAGAGTTTGTTCAATGGCTGAATCATAAAAATTAGGCAGAAATTTTTAGGCAGAAATGCGATTGACAAAAAGTGGCAGTATCTTTATAATGGACACATTATCAGATAAAAAATGGAATGTAATAAGGTGTTCCCGGGCGGCGGCTCGGGAGCTTCTTGGGATAAAGTTTTGGATAGAGTTTTGAAAATGGGGAAAAGGAAAATACGGTTAGGCAGTTACGGAAAGAGGGATTTGACATGAAGTGGATGAATAAGTTGGAACGAAAATTTGGAAAATATGCTATTCAAAATTTAATGATGTATATTATTGCATTGTATTGTCTGGGGTTTGTAATTAATATGGTAAATCCTATGATTTATTATCGGTATTTATCGTTGGATATTCGGCAGGTTTTGCATGGACAGGTTTGGAGGCTTGTGACATTTATTATACAGCCGCCCAGCAATAATATTTTATTTGTGATTTTGTCGCTTTATCTTTATTATATGATTGGGACAAATTTAGAGCGGACTTGGGGGGCTTTTCGGTTTAATCTCTACTTTTTTGCCGGGATGTTGGGACATATTCTGGCTGCTCTTTTGGTTTATCTGATTTCGGGAAAGGTTTTTCTGCTTACTACTACGTATTTAAATTTTTCTCTATTTTTTGCTTTTGGTATGACTTATCCAGATATGCAGTTTTTGCTTTATTTTATTATACCAGTAAAGGTGAAATATTTAGCTTATATTGATGGAGCATTTTTTTTGATTCAGGCGGTATTTTCCATGATGGCTCATGATTATGCAACGGTGGTTGCGATTGTGGTTTCTATGTTGAATGTGGTATGGTTTTTCTTTGCTACAAGGAATTTAAGAAGATTAGATCCAAGAGAAATACATCGAAGACATACTTATCAGCAGCAGGTACGGCAGCCACGGGGGATTACAAAACATAAATGTGCTATCTGCGGCAGAACAGAATTAGATGGAGAGGATTTGGAATTTCGTTTTTGTTCCAAGTGTAACGGGAATTATGAGTATTGTCAGGAACATTTATTTACACATACACATGTAAAGTAAGGGAAATAAATTTTAATTAAAGGAGATGGAGCGATGAAAAAAACAAAGATTATCTGCACAATGGGACCTAGGACAAGCGATCGGGAAATTTTAAAGGAATTGATGTTAAGTGGGATGGATATTGCTCGCTTTAATTTTTCACATGGGGACTGCAATGAGCAGATGGAACGGATTAATTTGGTGAAAAGTGTAAGAGAAGAGCTGGGGCTGCCGATTGCTATGCTTTTGGATACTAAAGGACCGGAGATTCGGACTGGTTTGTTAAAGGATGAAAAGAAAGTGATGCTGACGGAAGGAGAGGAGTATGTTTTAACTACAAGAGATGTGGTTGGAGATGAAAAGATTGGACATATTACTTATCCGGGGCTTCCAAAAGATATTCAGGTGGGAAATCGAATTTTAATTGATGATGGACTGATTGAATTAGAAGTGATTCGTTTGACAGATACGGATATTACCTGCCGTATTATAAACGGTGGAGAACTTGGTATGAGAAAAGGGGTTAATGTTCCGAATGTAAAAGTGAACCTTCCTTCTATTACAGAAAAGGACAAGGCGGATATTTTATTTGGGGTGGATCAGGGGTTTGATTTTATTGCGGCTTCTTTTGTTCGAAATGCAGAGTGTGTACGGGAAATTAAAAATTTATTGAATGAACATGGAGTTTATATTCCTGTTATTTCTAAGATTGAAAATGCCGAGGGCGTAGAAAATATAGATGAAATTATTAAGGAATCGGATGGGATTATGGTAGCACGTGGAGATCTTGGAGTGGAGATTCCGCCGGAGGAAGTGCCTTATATTCAGAAAGTAATTATTCAAAAATGTAACGATAGTTTTAAACCAGTTATTACAGCAACACAGATGTTAGATTCTATGATTCGCAATCCACGTCCGACTCGGGCTGAAGTAGCGGATGTGGCAAATGCGATTTATGATGGAACGGATGCTACGATGCTTTCTGGGGAAACCGCTATGGGGAAATATCCTGTAGAAGCACTTCGGATGATGGCGCAGATTGCAGAAAGTGCAGAGAGTCATCTGGACTATAAGAAGATTTTAAAGGAAAAACAGCGTTATAGCAATGCCAGTATTTCAAATGCCGTAAGTTATTCTTCTGTATCGGCAGCGGATCAGTTAAAGGCAAAGGCGATTATTACACCTAGTTTATCTGGATTTACAACACGGCAGGTATCAAAGTATAAGCCTCATGCGATTATTATTGGAGCTTCTCCAGAGGAGAAAGTGCTTCGAAAGATGCAGCTTTACTGGGGGGTAAAACCGATTAAAACAGATAAAGAGGAAACGACGGAAGCGATTATGGAAACGGCGATGCAGCTTGCCAAAGAAAAGAAAATAGTAAACAGTGGGGATATTGTAGTGATTACTGCCGGAGTAGCCATTAATCCGGGACAAGGCGGCGGCGTAACAAATTTAATGAAAATTGAAACTATAAAATAAAAGTAAAAGGAGTCCTTTTCGTTTTATCTAAGATGGATAATGAAAAGGGCTTTTTGATTTAATAAAAAAACAAAGCAGAAAGAACAGAAAGGCGGATTATAAGAATGAAAGAAAAGAAAATGGTAAAAGTAACGGAATCTATTGTTCGGCTTAATGATGTACATTCAATCGGGGTAATCGGCGATCCCGGATGTGAGGGGTTGGGGATGTATAATATGAAAGTTTATGCCGGAGCATTAGAGGAGAGCAGCGCAGATGATATTACATTGATTGTGGGGGATTTAGTGCCAATTGGAACGGAATATTATTATCAGATGATACAGGAGATAACAGAAATACTGGCTGGAAACAGTGTGTATTCGCTGAGAGGCAATCATGATACAGGGGCATATGACAGCTATTTTGGAAAGAAAAATTATGCTTTGCTGGCAGATCATTTTGCTGTAGTGGTATTAGATAATGCAGAGAGAACCTTTGAAGAAGAAGGTCTTTTGCTGCTGGCAGATGTGCTGGCTAGAGAGGATGTATCGCAGGCAGTGATTGCATTTCATATTCCGGTTCCAAATCATTTTATTTTAAATTCGGTTTCGAATGAGGAATATCACCGGCTTCAGAAAGCATATCAGCCTTGGAAAGAGAAGGTAAAGTATTTGCTCTGTGGTCATGTACATTCTCGATTTGTAGATACTGTGGATGGAATTCCTTTGATCTGTACAGGAGGCGGGGGAGCGATGATTGAAGATGTTTCAAAGGAGATTCGAGCCTGTGATGTGGAACACCATATTGTTCATTTTTATGAAAAGGATGGGAATTTAACATATCAGATTGCTAATCTTTCGGAGGACTGCTACAGACGGGAGAGGGAAGATAAGATTTTAAAACAGCGGCTGGAGGAAACCGTACAGGGAGAACTGCTGGCACATTTTAAATATTTGATGTTTGCCGATCGGGCAAAGCGCAGGGGAATGAATCAGATTGCTAATCTTTTTCAGGCGCTTGCAGCTTCAGAGTATTATCATGCAAGGAACTTTTATGCTGTTTTGGAGAGTCCGACTTCTTTTTTAGATTCAGTGGGAACATATCTTCCGGGAGAGGAATTTGAGTATCAGCATTTTTATAAAATGCTGGCGGAATATGCACAAAAACAGCAGAGTCCGCTTGCAAAATATGCCTATACTGGGGCAGCAGCGGCAGAACGGGTACATGCATCACTTTTAAAGCAGGCAGAGGATATGGAGGCATGGAAAGAAAAGACAATTTATGTCTGTCAGGTTTGCGGTTATCTTATGACAGAGGAAGAGGTTTCAGAACGGTGTCCGGTCTGCGGCGGACCAAAACGACAGTATCAGGTATTTGAAGAGTCAGAAAAAAGGTCGGAATAGGACAGTCTTTTTAGGGAATAGATTGTAGTGGGAGGGGAGAGTATGGCTAGAAAGGCAAATCGGCAGGAAATTATCTATGAAGATGGGGGAAAGAAGAAAAGCCGGGCAGCTAGTTATGTTCGGCTTTCAAAAAAGGATAAGGGAGATTCGCTTGCTTATCAAAAAGCGTTGATTCGGGAATATATAAAAGGGCAGGAGGATCTGGAGTTAGTATTAGAATTTGAAGACAACAATCGAACAGGAACGAATTTTGACCGTACCGGTTTTCTCGCTTTAATAAAAGCGATTAAAAAGCAGGAAGTAGACTGCGTGGTTGTAAAGGATTTGTCTAGATTTGGCAGGAATCTGCAGGAGGTGTGCGAATATCTGGAACTGGTATTTCCACAGATGGGAGTACGGTTTATCTCTGTCTTAGACGGATATGACAGTGCAAGTCCAGACTGGATGAAAAATCTGTTTCTTTTGCAGCTTCGGTGTCTGCTCTATGAAAGATATGCAAAGGATATCAGCAAAAAGATACATACTTCTGTTGAATTGATGCAAAACAGAGGAGAATTGGTGGGAAGCGTTCCCTATGGATACCGGAGGACAGAAGGAAAAGTAGAAGTAACAGAGGCTGCCGAGAGTGTGCAACTGATTTATCGGCTGGCACAAACGGGAATGGGAAATCGGGCGATTGCTTTGGAATTGGATCGGCTGGGATATACAACACCATTGGAATATAAGCGGACAGGGATATTGCGGCAGAACTTTGGTTTGGCATCTGGATGGCAGAGCAGCAGTGTGGGACGGATTTTGGAAAATGGTGCAGTGATAATAAACATAAAAAATAGGCATTTGGACAAGATCTGTCTTCATAAAAATAGAGAGAAACCAAAAAAAGAAAGAAATGGATTCTATGGCAAGGGTCAGCAGAAAAGCAGGGATGCAAAAGAAAAAGGTACAGGAGAATCTGCCGAAACGAGTTTATCGTACAGCAGTTTATATTCGTCTGTCAGCAGAGGAAAATCCTTCTGCGGGACAGACAGAATCACTTGCAATGCAGCGTTATATGCTGGAGCAATATGTGGCAATGCAGCCGGATATGCAGCTTTATGATGTTTTTTGCGACAATGGAAAAAGCGGAACGAATTTTCATCGTCCTGCGTTTATACATATGATGGATCAGGCAGAGCAGGGGAAAATCGATTGTATTGTGGTAAAGGATTTATCACGGCTTGGGCGGAACTATATAGAAACAGGTTATTATTTAGAAAAGGTTTTTCCTTATTTTGGTATTCGTTTTGTAGCAGTAAATGATCGGTATGATACCTTGAAATTTGAAAAGAAGGAGGAGTTGGTATATTCCTTAAAAAATTTGATAAATGATTGGTATGCAAGAGATATTTCTAGGAAGATTGGTGCTGCCCTTTTGGTAAAACAAAAGAAGGGAGAATTTATCGGAGCAATCGCACCTTATGGTTATCTAAAGTCAACAGAGGATCGGCATAAATTGGTAGTGGATGCACAGACCGCTCCTGTTGTAAAAAAGATTTTTCAGTGGAGAATAGAAGGGCAGGGGTGGACGCAGATTGCTTGCCGGTTAAATCAAATGAATATTCCAAGTCCGGCGATGTATCAGTATCAAAGAGGGCATAGAAAGAAAAAGCCTTCGAAAGCAGGATCTGTTTGGCAGGCGCAGGGGGTGAAGGCATTGGTGGGGAATCCAGTTTATGCAGGGCATATGGTGCAGGGAAAATATAAAAAGTCTTTGAGTGAGGGGAAGGGAAAAACGGCGGTAGGACGGGGAAATTGGATTTGGGTAAGGGATACCCATTTGGCGATTGTTGAACCGGAAGTATTTGAGAAGGCGCAGGATGTGTGAGGATGGGAGGCTACCGGAAAGGGTTGGTTTTCACCGGACGCAAGAGGCGGTTTGCTCCTGTCCTTTGCCTGCTCCGCTCCAAACGGT
>CAJUGZ010000138.1 GCA_910585855.1 uncultured Lachnospiraceae bacterium
ACTTTTTGGAAACCGGAACAGCAGGCTGCCCACCGTTTTCGAATCTGGCGTCCCCTTTCGAATCTAATGTCCCTCGCCCAAAATCACTGCATCCACGCCTCCATTTCTTCTTCAATAATATCAAACGGTGCTGGTCCAACCGTTAAAATAAAATCGTGAAAATCTTTCATAGAAAACTGCTCGCCCAGTGTTCCCTGTGCCTGATCCTGAAGCTTTAAAAACTCCAGATATCCGATAAAATAGCTTAAATAATTTGCCGGTTCCTGCACAACTGTATAAAAAATAAAATCGGTTGTTTCATCATCCCCAAGTCCCAAACTTTCCAAATATTCCTGTACATCCTGTCTGGTCCAGCCTTCATAATTTACTCCCATATCAATATAGGAGCAAAGTGCCAATGAAAATTGATCCTCTAACATACTTAATTTTGCCAATGGCTGATCTTTCGCCAATTTTTCATACGTATCATATTCTACATAAGTTGCCCATCCCTCTGTATATCCGCTATATCCTAACAAATTCCGCACAAGTGACGGTTCGGTTTCATTGGTATAAACGGTCTGATAAAGATGCCCCGGAAAACCTTCATGTGCCAAAGTGGTATAAATCCCTCCATCCATATAAAGCGGATTGATATAAATTACATTTTCCAATGCATCATCTATCGGCGGTGTTAGATAAAATGCCGGGCTTAAATGTTCTTTTAAAGAATCATCTACATATTTTACTGTATAAACCGTATCCGGTGGTTCTGGATAGTCTTCCAACATCTCTTTAGAAAGCCGTTCCAACATCTCTTCTGGTGTTCCCTCTGCCATAGTATAAGTATCATAATCATCTAATAATTCTGGATTTTCTTCCATTACAGAAGCCATTTCAGTCAGCACATCCGATATAAAGTATACCGTTCTTCTCTGAAGCCGCCGAACAGTATCTGCCGAACCGGTTTCTGTCCGCACCAAATATTCATAATAACGCATCCCCTCTGGAAAATAAAATAATCCAGCATCATTTACACCTGTTCCTTTTAACTCCTCTAACCCCTCAATAACCAGTTGATATGCCTTTACTACATCATTTTCTATCAATTCCAAATTCTTTGCCTTATAAGCCTCTTTTTGTTCTGCAGAAAGCCCCTCAAACCGATCCACTCGTTCGTCAAATGTAGAAATCAGATAATTTTCCTCCGGTTTTTCAATAAATTCCTGACATTGAAGAATAATATCATCCGCCGTTCGATCTGACATAAAAAGTCCTTTTTCTGACTTTCGACGCTCTCTTTCCATAATCTGCATATAGGTTTCGTCCATTTTTTCCAAAAGTCCAAGATAATCTTCTATATCCCGTTCGGTACGAAATGTATATTCTGCCATTAAAACCGGAAGCTGTGCCTGAAGCCCTAATGTAGGACTTAAAATCTCTCCATAAAGCGTCAGATCTTGAACGGAAAGTTCTGTTTCTACATAATCTTTTAAGATCTTATAGGTTAGACTTGCTTCTCCCTCCAACTTTGCCGGATTAATTTCCTCTAACTTCTTTTGCAATTCCTTTTGCTCTTCATAAGCTTGTTCATAGGACTCCATACTATAATCTCCAAACGTAATTTCATAGTCATCAATCCCATAATTCTCTGGATATGCCAGTGTATAGTGCAAATTTATCGTACTCTCTTTTAATTCCTCCCGAAATATTTCATCTGTCATCTCCCGAAACTTTTTCGAATATGAATTTTCCTGTTTCGCCTGACTGCTTTGACTGGTTTCTGTCTGTTCTGACGGAGAAAGGGACATCTCTTTGCCTTTACACCCTGTCAGCAATAAAACGGCTGTCATACCGGCACATAACACGGTTCGACTTTTTCTCCATCTCTTTCTTTTTACGCTCTGAGTCATAAATTCCTCCTTCTTTTCAGCCATAGTAACAGTTCAGATAACCCCCTGAACTGTTACCAGCCATATACTACTATGCAAAAAATAATTTACTTTTCATTGCTATTATACACCTTTTCTGCTATACTGAATAGAGTAGATTTTTCTGAAATTCTATATTCACACTCAAAAAATCAAGTTTATTCTAAACAAAGGAGGTTCTTATTGAAACAATTCTATTATAATTATTTAAAAAAGTTTCTTATTCTATTCTTATCACTCTTTTTATTTACTCTCTCCTTTTTACCAAATGATACGAAATCTTTTGATTTTTCCGATCTTTACCAAGAAGTCCTGCGATTTGACGAAAACGGGGATCTAATTTTAAGTACCTATGATTCAATTGCAACGGCTTCTGTTACCTATCAGACAATCGGCTGGACTGTCAAAAGAAAAAATCTTCCAATTGATGATCCGAACAATACTTGTGTTACAATTCCTTTGACCAAAGCTGGTTCTAAACCAGATCCAAACAATCCAAATAATCGTTTTCACTATTCTTATACTTCCCGCAGCATCATTCTTGCCCGTATCGGAGAAGTATCACAGGAATGGCTTGATATCATCACTACAGAAGGAGAAACAGTCTATCTAGATGCCATTATGACCGTCTGCCACTCCGGTGTTCCACAGGGACATCTTTCTCAAAACGGAAGTTTTGCAGAAGGAGAAGTCTACTATACTTTAGAAGGAATTCAAAACGCCAGAAACTGGGGAACGCAGTCTTTGCTGTCTTTGGCAACTCACTTTAATAAGTCTGTTTCCTGTTTTATCCCTGTTCCAATTATAAATACCGAATTTGAACATCAATATTTTCACTGCAATGAATATGGACTTTGTATTGAACAGTCTGCTTTTATTGATTCGGATGAATTTAATGTAAAAGATGGAATACCAACCAGTGAAGCACTTTCTCTTACAGGCTCTGCTACTCCCTACAGCTATCATTTAGCAACAGAGCTGATTACAGGCAATCGGTTTTACACTGTTCCGGTTACTGTCACCTATGAACTTACTTGGACAGACGAGGAAGGCGATTCACAAAGCGATACAGAAACGATTTCTTATTTTTATACTGTCGAACGAACCTATTCCTATCGGCAAATTCGAGATTTTCAGCTCTACTATGCAGAAAGTATGGATTTTATCAATCCTCTTCTGCCAAATACTTCTGTATCCATACCAAGTTATTATCAGCCAGAATTTTTTATGGAATGTTCTGATAAAGAAACCGATCACCTTATCAATCCTGTGATTCCTTCTCTTTCTTTTGATGGCGGAACAATAGACGGCGGATCTTCCTGTCCTTCTGTCCCTCATGAAGATTTTTCTAAAGAAGCAGAGGATTCTTTAGGCGCTATTCTAGTAAAAAATGATTTTCTTTCCATTGACGGACAAACGATTCTTTCGGATCGCTGGACAAAAGAAAAAACAGAAAAACCAATGCTTCCCTCTGAACCGCCTCTGCTCTTTTTCTTGGATTCTCCGTTTTTTATTGACAATTCCTTTGCTAATGGGGATTATCCTTCCTCTGCAGCCCTTCACTATCATGGAATTGGTATTCCTGATCCTGTAATCGAAGAAATCCTTTCTGTCTGTGATGCCAATACAGTAACTGTTCATACCCCGGTTATCTGTGATGCTTCTATTACAGACAACCGACAATTCAATCAGCAAGTAAAACCCGATCTTACAAAACCATCACTGATTCTAGGAGAATCTTTTACTGTTTCTATTTCTTGTGAAGGCACGCATCGCCCTATTCAAGGATATGGTTTTAAAGACTATCAAAAATATGTATTTGACTACCAGATAAAATTTCCGTTTCAAGTGGAAAAGGACAACCATATCTATACAGAAAATACGTGGATTTCAATTGATTCTGAAGCCTCGTTTACTCTTCCGGTGGAAGTAAAGGAAGGAAATTATACTATTTTCATCCGTACCTGTTCTCTTAATTTTTCTGCTGTTCCGGTTGCAGAACAACTAGAGGGCACTTATGCCAATTATAGTCTTTCTGAATATTTTGCAACGGATACGATAGAAGTGGCTGTTATGGGCAGACTGTTTGGCTTTCATCTGACGGATCTGCATGACTATCCCCGCTGGGAAGGTATCTTTTCTACTTCTGAAGCAATTACTTATCAGACAGATGGTTATTATATCGGCAAATATAACCAAAACGGTAAACCTCGACCGATTTTGGAACGCTTTACACTACCCGTTGTACCCGGCAGCAACCCGCTTGATCCTTTTGGGGATACTCTCTATTTGGGTTATCACTATCGCTTTTCTGTTACTACAATTGGAAATTTTTATGATTCAGACGATTGTATTGAAATTCTATGCAGCTATGACTATATCAATAAAAAAACCGGTCTGCGCTTTCCTGTCGATCTCTATTACAGTCAAACGGTTGAGAATACCTACTCTCATCTGCTGCCAATTCAAACTTCTTTTTTACTGGATGCTTCCTGCCGTGTATTATCTAAGCAAAGTTATGCTGTTCAGATATGGAGTGCATCTGATTTTCTTCCTCTACATCTGTATGCTGTCCCTGCTGGAACTATTCTGCCTCTTTCTAATCTAAAACCAGATTTTTGGCTGTCTGACGGCTATATTGTAGTCAACTATCATATCTATGCATGTAATGGAACAACACGTTATCTAGACTATTGGAATCTTCCTAATTTATCTTATGGATGCTGCAATATGTGGCAGACAGAAGGTTTTCAAAAAACAAAGACTGGTTCAGACGGTCTGCAGTATTCGTTGTCACAGGGAGATATTATTTTTTATGATTTAGATCATGACTTTCTAGAAGATTACTGGTTTTTTGGAACACATTGATTTGCGATAGATATAAAAAATTTTTGTTGTTTATTTGTTGAAATTTACGTAGTATAATCATTTCTAAAACCGGACAAAAAATAGTTATTGACAAATTGTAGAAAAGAAGGGGCATAAAAATGGCTTATAAGATATTGATTATTGATGATGACATTGAACTTCTTAAAATGCTGAGAAAATATTTTGAAATAAAAAGGTATGAAATAATTACAGCACATCTGAAACGTCAAGTTCGGCACAGAAACAGAATATATTGAAACCGTATGGGGGATGGGATACCAATGGATAAAATAAGAAATCTTTCTGTAAAAAAATGATTCTTTTTTATATGATGGCTGCTTTATTTTGCAGTTTTCTTCTCTCAGCAGTTATTGTCAAAGCTGCTGAACGGATGCAAATCTGGTGGCATTATGTGGATAAAGAAGCATATTTTAAGGCAGTAGAAAGGGAAGGGCATTATTATGTAGCAAATATTCCAAGACCCAGCTTTTATCAGACGACACAGACTGATCATTTTATATCAGAATTTTGTGATTTTTTACAGACTTATACTGTACTGATACCGTCTATGGCAGGAAACTGTGTGGCAATTTTTCTTTTTTATCGGAATAAATTAAGGAAACCGATTGAAGAACTGGCTCAAACTTCGAAAAGGATCGCTGAGAATCATTTGGACTTTAATATTGTCTATAAAGCTCCTCCCACCGCCTAAAGGCAATGGGTTTCCGCCTACGACGACAGAAAAGATTTTATTTTTCAATAAATTTTTTCAAATTTGATAATAAATTAATATTATTATAAGGTTGTTGAAATGCAAGATAACAAACAAAATGTTACTAAAAAAAACATCAAAAAAATAGGTAAAAGAAGCAAAAACAGAATATAAAAAATCGCTCCAAACATACGAGGAGGGAATTTTTCGAATCTGGCTGTTTCTTAACCTCAAAACAAAAAAGAATATCATCCAAACTTTTCTAAAAATATTCTGTAATAAAACATAATTTCTACTGTTATCCAACTAACAGCAAAAGGTGGGTTGCTTGTTTCCTTTGCCTGCGACTTCGGAAAACGATTAGAAAGTCTTGGCTTCTGTGGAAACACCTAGAATTTTTTGCATATCCTGCTCCCATGCAGGGTATGCAAAAAAAGGGCATGTTTTTACAAATTTATTTTTTTGAATAATCTAATAATAAATAAACCCCACAGATACAACACCTGTGGGTTTTTGTTTCTTTTTATACAATTCCCTGCGCCGTCGTTTCGGCTTAATAACTATTGGTTTATCCTATATTTTCTTTTATTTGTATCCCACTTATAAACTTCTATTATCAGACTATTCCCCTTTATAACATCCTTTTTCATTAAGAACATTAGTTTGTGGTATCGTATAAGGACATTCCTTGGATATTTAGAGGGACAGTCACACGTACAAAAATATTTTCATAGAATCTTGCATTTCAAAACAGCATATGCTACAATAGCAATAAAGAAAAAGGGCATCTGCTGGTAACAGACACCCTCTGGGAACTACCGATAGACAGTTCGCCCGATTTATTAAGTTACAGCTATAGCCGCTTCCTTTGCACGGGTGGGCGGCTACTTCTGTGTTTTATTACTATCCTTACCAAGGGTATATCCGATTCCAAAGCAGGTCAAGCCGAAGCTCAACACTGCCATCAATCCTAAAATATCCATATGGCTTCGCCCTCCTTTCCTAGATTCCCTTTCAGGTTTCTATGTAAACGGAGGGCCACAGTCCCTCCGGAGAGGGTGAACCGCCTACCATCAATGGTAGAACCTAAAGTAATTTTATCATGCCTTAACAGATATTTCAACAAAATCTACAAATCTGCATGGAAATTTATATTGAAATTCTCATGATAATTTGATACAATACTTTTATAAGTATGAACAAACTGTTACAAGCCTAAAAACAAGCCGTAAAAACCTTGTTATCAGAATATTCTGTGAATTGCACGGAAAAATGAAGCTGGAAACCTAATATTTATGCAGGGTGTGAAAGGCTAGGGTAGAAATAGTAGCAGTCTAACTTAGGGTATTGACACAGATGAAGTCCTACTGTACCTGTGAAAATATGTTCTATAGAAATGATGGTAACCCGATTTAAGGCATAATAAGAAAAAGATTTACAGAAATGAAAAAATCCAGATATTCTATCACTTAAAAGAATATCTGGATTTTTTAATCTTTCTCCGCCTTCATTATACCCTACCGAAAAAAACAATAAAACTACAACTTATAAAAAACAATAAATTTATCATTTACAAAAGAAATGCTTCCCTAATTATCGTCTGACAATCATTATAAAAATCTATTTTTTTTAACCCTATGTATGCTAACAAAGAAAATATTATTAAATATACTACTATAAAAAATAATACTATAAGTAACGTAATATAACCTTGTACACCTATAATTTTAACCTTATTCATACTCTCTTGTAATGATTCTACAGGCGTTTTATCCAACTCAGAATCTATTCTAATCTGAACAGTATCTTGCCATTGAGAAGAACTCATTGAAAGAGAAGCTATAGCCGGAAAAAGAGAAAACAATACGATTATTAGTGGTAACACAAAAGAAGCAGCAATTTTCAACAAATATTCTTCACGACGTTTATAACTCTCCAACCATTTAATAAAATTTATAAAAAAATCTTTATTATTTATTCCCATATAAGGTTTTAATAAATTATTTTTCCAAACTAGATAACTTTGATCTTTTCGTCTTACTATAGAACTATATTTTCTATACTCTTTATTTATATCAAAGCCATATTGCCTTTTCACTTTATTTTCTTTTTTTATAATAAATACTATTATTGCTATTAAAGCTACTAACAACAATATCCAAAGTGGTATAGGAATTTTAATTTTAATAAAATCAAACAAAATTATTAACCTCCTGTATCAAACTCATTTAATCTCAGTTTATAATAATTATTATAAAAATCAATAATTTTATCATATTCTTTATTTTCATAGTTACAAATAAAAACAAAAAAATCTAAAAGTACAATATAAAAAAGACGTTCATATGTAATGATGGTTCTTTCTGATGTTTGGGTAATCCTGTTAATTTCATTTTGCTTTGCCAAGCTAATATAAAGACTTTCGGCAAATTGTGAATGATACAGATACCCAGAGTTCAGAAAGAACCACTTAATACTTTGCTTCCGCTTTTCTAAAAAATAAACCCCACAGATACAACATCTGTGGGGTTTTTGTTTCTTTTTATACAATTCCCTGCGCCGTCATAGCCTCGGCTTAATAACTATTGGTTTATCCTATATTTTTTCTTATTTGTATCCCACCTGTAGACTTCTATTGTCAGATTACTTCTCTTTATAACATCCCTTTTCATTTTAGATTTATAGTAATCAAAAGAATCCTCAAAATGAATTTACATTTATATACTATAATTGTATGTATTAAAACTTATCAGCATAAATAATTGTCTAATTTATATAAATAAAGTATTGACAGATAATACTATATACGATACTATAAATAGCAGAAAGGAGGAAAAAACATTTGTCAAATAAGGAGGAAAAAACATTTGTCAAATATAGAAAAAATTATTTTTAAAATGAAAAATCAGCCTTCTGGAATTAGGCTGGAAGAAGCCGAGAAAGTTCTTAAATATTATGGATATGAACTGGATAGGCAAAAAGGAAGCCACAAACAATACCTAAATAAAGAAACCGGTAATTTAATCACTATAAAAAGAGAAAATCCTTTAAAAAAGGCATATATTATGGATATTTTAAACAGAATAGGGGAGTAATTTCCCACCCTGTTTAATATTATATTATGAATGTTTTAAACAGAATAGGAAAGTAATTTCCCACCCTGTTTAATATTATATTATGAATGTTTTAAACAGAATAGGGGCGTAATCCTCTACCTTGTTTAAAAATAAGGAGGATTATATATAAATGACAGTACAAGATTATATAAAAATGCCGTATACAAGAATCGTACAGGAAATGAATGATGAAAGTGGACATTATTTTTATGGAAGAATTTTGGAACTTGACGGATGTCAAAGTACCAGTGATACCCTTGAGGGATTATATGAAAGCCTAAATGAAGCAATGGAAGGCTATCTAGAAGTAAAATTAGCAAATAATTTACCTATTTCAGTTCCAGAAACAGAAAATAATTACAGTGGAAAGTTTGTAGTAAGGATACCAAAATCATTACATCAAAAATTAGTAATTCAGGCACAAAAAGAAGGAGTAAGTCTTAATCAGTTAGCTTTATATAAATTATCTTTATAGTGGGAATATGATATATTTGGAATTTTCTCCTCGTTAAAAGAGTACCAAGGCAACAGGATGGATACTCCTGCTACCTTGGTATCTTTTGGAATCTGATTAGACCTGCGGTCATAGGATACTCTCAAATACTGGTATCCTTTTATAGTACATCATATTCTACTTGTACTCTTTTTGTCATAGGATACTCTCAAATACTGGTATCCTTTTATAACACTTCATAGTGATGGAGATATTGTTTAGTCATAGGATACTCTCAAATACTGGTATCCTTTTATTCAAAAATAAAAATACCCCAGCAAAACCAGGTCATAGGATACTCTCAAATACTGGTATCCTTTTATTCCTGCATTATTGAATAAATTCATTCTTTTGTCATAGGATACTCTCAAATACTGGTATCCTTTTATTATAATATCGCAGGTGTGCGCAATTATTCGGTCATAGGATGCTCTCAAATACTGGTATCCTTTTATTTTCGGCTACAACTCCCATACCCAACGTACGTCATAGGATGCTCTCAAATACTGGTATCCTTTTATCGAGTTTCGTAAATAATTCCCACCCGTCAAGTCATAGGATGCTCTCAAATACTGGTATCCTTTTATTGGAGCGTGCGAAATCTGGTAAGGTAATGAGTTATAGGATACCTATAAATGCCCCTATCTGTCCCCTGAATAAAGAAGATGGTCATTATAGTGTAAGTTATAGGATACCTATAAATGCCCCTATCTGTCCCCTGTATCTGTCACTTTTTCTGTCAGTGTCAGTTTGGTGTCCTTTAAAAGATATTCTCACATTAATGCCCCTCTGCTACTTTTCTGTGTCAGCATATGACCATCCACAGCGAAGGCATACACTTCATCATTATAAATATCACTATGTATCGTAAGAACTTCTCCCGCTGCCATCTCACCGGATTCCTTCAGATAATACCACTTCCCTTTATCTTCAATCCAGCCAGTCTGCATCCAACCATTTGCATCAAAATAATACCATTTCCCATCTATCTGCTCCCAATTACTTCTTGTATAGCTTCCATCCACATGCCGATACCACCACCGCCCATTTGATTCCTGAATCCACTGGGCTTTTTGAGCGGACTCGCTCAAAGCAGCAGCGACCTCTCTTCGGAATCCATCCATCGTATATCCCATACCAAGCTGCGTCCAGAGATGCTCCGGATCTCCGTGATTGGAAGCGATTCCCCGGACACTTCCCTCCCTATGACTAATGATAACACCCTCTGCTTTCGGATCTAAATTGTATTTTTTACAAAGACAAGCAAACAGCTCCACTGCCGCCTTATAAGTTCTCTCCGCTACAACTTTTGCCGCCGCCATATTGGAACAGGCAAAATTTGAGCCTGCCGTATATCGGATACACGCTGGCTCGCACATTTCCACTCCAATGTGAGTATTGTTCGCACTACCACCACAGTGCCACCCTCGATAATTCCAAGGAAGTGTTTGATGCACCATTCCGTCATTTGCATCAATAAAAGCGTGAACACAAGCAGAACGATAGTTCGCCTGATTCCATTGTTTAATAAAAACCAAAGCAGACGGCTGTGGACATCCCACGGAATGGAGCATCAACCCCTTTACTGTAATTTTTCTCCCTGCTTGATAACAAGGATTTTGAATCAAAATATTTTCTACTATCTTCATATTTTTCTCCTATAGAAAAAAGCATCCCTCTCTGGAAGGATGCTCTAAATTTTAACTTGAAACTTATTCTGCTTTATGTTATAGTAAAAATACAAACGGGGAACACCATCCACAAAATGGCTCGTCCCTCTACTGGCTAATATAACTGCCCAGCACGTCCGGCAAGACAGGGGCAGTTATTTTTGTGCTCTTATTTCCTACTTTTTCAAATAGGAGATCCGTGCAACCAAAAGTATTCCAAAACTCAACGTGAACACTCACACGACTAAAGTCGCGTGCTTCCAGTCCTTTAGAAACCAGAATA
>CAJUGZ010000139.1 GCA_910585855.1 uncultured Lachnospiraceae bacterium
CCCTGGACACCCTGATTAAGAGTCAGGTGCTCTACCAACTGAGCTAGAAGCGCTTTCTTCTTAACACGTGATATATTATCATAGGTATTTTATTTTGTCAAGTATTTTATGAAAAAAATTTTTACCATTTTCTATTAATTATTATTTGACTTTGACAAGGTGAAGTATTATAATAGCAAAGAAATGTACGAGGTAGACTGTATAATTGAATAGAAAAAAGGAACGGCTGTCTGGAGCAGTTTGGACAGGCAGGTAGTTTGTACAGAGTTTTGTATAGCGAATAGGAGGATATTATATGTCATATGTTGATGAAGTCTACAGCATGGTTGTAGAGAAAAATCCGGCTCAGCCAGAATTTCATCAGGCTGTAAAAGAGGTTTTAGAATCCCTTAGAGTAGTAATTGAGGCAAACGAGGAAGCATATCGTAAGGATGCTTTATTGGAAAGATTAGTGACACCAGAAAGACAGCTATTGTTCCGTGTCCCTTGGGTAGATGATAAGGGACAGGTTCAGGTAAATAACGGATTCCGTGTACAATTTAACAGTGCAATCGGACCTTATAAGGGAGGTTTACGTCTGCATCCTTCTGTAAATCTTGGAATTATTAAATTCTTAGGATTTGAGCAGATTTTTAAAAATTCTTTAACAGGACTTCCAATCGGCGGCGGCAAGGGTGGTTCTGACTTTGATCCAAAGGGAAAATCGGATAGAGAAGTTATGGCATTTTGTCAGAGTTTTATGACAGAACTTTATAAATATATTGGTGCAGATACTGATGTTCCGGCAGGAGATATTGGAACAGGTGCTAGAGAAATCGGATATATGTTTGGACAGTATAAGAGAATTCGTGGATTATATGAAGGCGTTCTGACAGGAAAAGGATTATCTTATGGCGGTTCTTTAGCAAGAACAGAGGCAACTGGATATGGACTGTTATATTTGGTAGAAGAGATGTTAAAGTGCAACGGCAAAGATATTGCAGGAAAGACAGTAGTGATATCGGGTGCAGGTAATGTAGCGATTTATGCTACACAGAAAGCACAGCAGTTGGGAGCAAAAGTAGTAACATGTTCAGACTCGACAGGTTGGATTTATGATCCGGAAGGAATTGATGTAGCACTTCTTAAGGAAGTAAAGGAAGTAAAGAGAGCAAGACTGACAGAGTATGCAGCAGCAAGAAAGAGTGCCGAGTATCATGAAGGAAAAGGTGTATGGACAGTAAAATGTGATATTGCACTTCCATGTGCAACACAAAATGAATTGAATCTGGAAGATGCAAAGGCATTGGTTGCAAATGGCTGCTTTGCAGTAGCAGAGGGCGCAAATATGCCTACAACAATGGATGCTACCGAGTATTTCCAGAAGAATGGTATACTGTTCTGTCCGGGTAAGGCTTCTAATGCAGGTGGTGTTGCAACATCAGCTTTGGAAATGAGCCAGAACAGCGAGAGATTAAGCTGGACATTTGAAGAAGTAGACAGTAAGCTGAAAGGAATTATGGTAAATATTTTCCATAATCTGGATGAAGCTGCTAAAAAGTATGGAATGGAAGGCAATTATGTAGCCGGTGCAAATATTGCAGGATTTTTGAAGGTAGCTGAGGCTATGACGGCGCAGGGAATTGTATAAAAAGAAACAAAAACCCCACAGATGTTGTATCTGTGGGGGTTGTTTATTGTCAGAATATTTAAAAAACGAAGAAAAAGGATGGAAAAATAGGGTCGTGGGCGACAAGTGGGATACAAGTGGGCGACAGGTGGGCGACAAAAAATAAACCTATAATTTATTGACTTCATGGAGCAATTCTTCCATGGTTTTTTGTGTATAGACTCCTTTTGTAATATCAAGTCCGGTTCGAGATTTGAAGTTTTGACGCTCTTCATCCGAAGTGGCATGACCCATAATAATTTTAAGGCAAACAGGATTCATGCCCACATTGTCAGCCAGAGAGGCAAAAGTATATCTGCCATCATGAGGGGTATGCTGCAAATTAAGTTTTCCCATTACGGTGAGCCAATTTGAATTTTGGTAAGATCCATAAGTATAGTGATTTCCATATCGGTTGTTAATTAAATATTTTTTATCTGGATTATAACGATTGCGGATAAGAGGAAGTATTTTATCACAAAGAGGAATTAGACGGTTGTATCCATTTTCTGTTTTAAGACCTCCTACCATATAGTGTTCTTCCAGATGAACGTTTTCTGTTAGAACTTCCAGAAGTTCTGTAGGTCGCATACCTGTATAGATATAGATTAGTACAATATCTACATTATTGACAACATAAAGGTTTTTCCAAAGTAAGTCGATTTCTTGGTCAGAGAAGCGAGCGTGGATGGAAGTAGAGGTCTGTGTAAATTCATATTTTAGGAATGGTGTAGGATCTTGTTCGATATATTCATTCATAACAGCATAAGAATAGACACCCTTTAAAAGGGCACGCATACTTCCGATTGTGGTTTTGCTTTGGTGATTATGTGCATTTAGGCAGTTTTGTATATCTACTACTTTGATATTCGTTATTTTTTGGGGATGCAGATCAGAGAGATGGCGGAAAGCGATTTCGTAGTTTCTCCATGTATTGGCTGTTAATTTGTCTTTTAGAGAATTTTTATAGCTTTTCCATTTTTCATACATTTCGGCAAAGGTGGGAATATTTGCATATTTCATATGTTCTGTAACAATAGAACCATTGTTATATTCGGTAAGATATTGTAGAGCAGCTTCTTGTTTTGCAAAATATGCAAGATATTCTCGTTTTCTTTTTAGAGTACCATCTGGCAATTCTATTGTTTTAGAGATTCGAATAGCCCAAGGTTTACGCCTTTTTCCTGATAATTTTATTACACTTCCATAACCATTTGGCATTTTCATAGTATAAATACTTCCTTTCTGTGTTTTAAATAGATTATTATGTATATAAGGCAGCAGTGTTTGATACACTGCTGCCGTGTTTTTTTCAGAAAAGCGGAAGCAAAGCATTAAGTAATTTTTGCCCCTTTTTTTCTGTTGCAACGCCAACATAAGGTTTGAAGATTATCAACTGTTGTCATTCCTCCTTTAGATATTGGGATAATATGATCTACTTCAAGTAATAAATTTGGTTCTTTTTCTAAAGATGCACCACAATATTGACATACATATCCATCACGAGCTAAAATTTGTTTTCTTAAGTTACTTGTCATCAATGCTCGTTGTCCCTCTACACTTTTTTTAAATTTGATATTTTCAGATAAGTAGTTTATAAATCCATTTAAGTTATCAATATCCATTACAATATCACATTGTAAGGAAGCGTTACCTCCAGAGCTTACATATTTAAAAATATATTTTGGAAAATATATGGTTTTGAAATCAATTTGTGCGAAACCTAAATGTTTTTCTAAGTTTTTTTTGCTAAAGTGTTTTATAAGAAAAGGAATTTCGTTACTAATATTATTTAGTATTTCTTCTTTTTCTTTTTTTAAGATAACTTTTCCTTGTTCTGCTGCCTCAAAGTTATTTAATATCTCTTCAAATTTAGATAATGTTTCTTCATCTGTTTTAATATTAAAATATTTGCATAAATATTTAAAAGGTTGTTTTCTAGCATTGTCACATATTGTTCTGGAACAATTATAAATGTTTGCTGCGTATTTTTGAGTTTTTAATTCAGACCTTTTATAATGATATTTGCTATTGTCAAAATAATTTGAACGACCATAATCTAATTGGTTAATTCCTAAGTGGGTTTCCTTTAATTCTTCTATATGTTCATTTAATTCGTTACAATTTTTAATATAGGAATTAATACGATTTTTTAAGGTAGAAAATTTATTACTTTTATAATAGAAAATTTCATAAATTTTCCAAAAAATAAATACTAGGAGTGAAATTCCTATAAAGGGAAGTAGTACAGATGAAGCACTTATAATAACTGATATTAATAAACATATTAATATAAATGTCAAACAACCTTTCATTATTTTTCTCCTTTGAATTTTTTATAATTATTTTATTTAAAGTTTATATCTATACTATAAAATAATAGGTGAATAAAAGCAAGAAGGCTTATAACTAAAAGTAACGAAAAATAACTATTTGTTAATTACAAATAAAAATATCTAAAAATGTATTGTGGATTAGGAAAGAAAGCGTCAGATTTCTGAAGCTCTTTTATTTATTTTGATAAAGTACCATGATATTTGGTGTTATTATAAGTAACTACAGCATCAATTAGTTTTGGAGCATCTTCCTGAAAAATATCATTAACTTTTATACCTGAGTTTTTACATATCCTTAATATAGTGGATGTATTTATGTCGTTGTTTGTACCAGAGATAATTTTTCTTAAATTCCCATAAGAAATACCACATATTTTGGCGAATTTTTTTAATGTATAATCATTTTCTACTATTTTTTTCCAAATCTCATTCCGCAAATTTTCCATTATATCGTTTATCCCCATAATATTTTTTAATGAATACTAAAGTAATATTTATCCCCTTTACTTAGTCCCATATATCCTCCTGTGTTTGATATAATGATTCTATCATGTTTCAAATTATTTTTATAGATTATTTGAAAATTTTGTAAAATTTTGTCGAAAAAGAAAGGAGAAAATTGTTATGGATTATAAGAAAATGATTATAGAAGTTATACAAGAAATTAGAAATGAAGAATTTTTAAAATTTATATATGATTTATTGATTTCATTTAAAAAAAAATGGGGCATTTAGTGCCCCTCTTTTTCGTACCAGTAGGTTATATTATCATATATCGTACGCTGGTGTTCTGTATTTAATTTCAATAATTTTTTAATATGTTCTATTAGAACACTATTTGATAGAATGTCAGGAAGTAGATTTGAATTTTCTTCTGTTAAATTGTCTTCCCATCCCATCAAAAATGCAGGAGAAACATTAAGAATTTTCCCAATACTTTCAATTTTATCTGATGGAATATTTGTTATAATATTCATTTCGTATTTATATAGAGTTTGTTTTGAAATATTAATCATTTTTGCTAAATCTGTTTGATTAATTCCTAAAAGTTCTCGTTGTTTTCTTATTCTATCTCCAACAGACACAAAAGCTCCTCCTTTCTAATTAGTAACTTAATTATATCACAAAAAAGTTATAAGTCAAGAAATAAATAACTTGACAAGTTACAAAAATATGATATAATGATAGTAACTTAAAAAGTTACAATATAAAGGAAAGGAGAGAATTTAATGATAAAGACAGATGAACTTCGTGGAATTATAGCGAAAAATAAAAAATCACAAACAGATGTTGCTAAAATGATTGGAGTAACTCCAAAAACTTTTTATCTTCGTATGCAAAGAGGTGTTTTTGGAAGTGATGAAATTCAGATTATGATTGATGAATTGCACATAGATAATCCTATGGAAATTTTTTTTGCTAAACAGTAACTTATTAAGATACTATTAAAAACAAACTGGCAAAATAGTGAAGATAGCAGAATAGGAGGGAGGTGAAAATGAGTGGATGGTGAGATAATGGAAAGAGTCTATCCAAGACAGGCAGCAAAGGAATTAAATATGGATATAGATACTTTGCGGCTAATGATGCAGGCAGAAAGATTACCGATTGGGTATGCCTTTAAAAAACCGGGCAAAAAAAAATATTCTTATTATATTTATCGAGGGCTTTTGGATGATTATAAGAAACGATTAAAAGGTTCATACGGTTTTAGTAAGGAGGCATGAAGGATAGTGCAAAGAAGTGAATTTTTATTATTGGTGGGAGTTGCTGCCGGAGTACTGTTAGCCCTATATGCAGATGCACACCACACGAAGCCAATTATTTTAGAACAAGTGCCTACCAGTCAAGAGGAAGTGTTAAGTGAGTTGCTGGTAGGAGATCTAATTGAAGCTATTCCTCTGGTGATAAGGCAGACAGCTTTTCAGCCAGAGTTAGATCCAGAGGAATGGTATGGAACGGATCGGAAGTTGACTGATTTTGAGTGGGATGCTCTGGCACAGCTAATTATGGCGGAGGCAAGAGGAGAATCTTTTGAAGTACAGTACTACATAGCTTGCACGGTTCTAAATCGAGCGGACAGCTCTCTTTTTCCGAACACGGTCGCCGGAGTGATTTATCAAACACAGCCCATCCAGTTCTATGGAGCATGGACCAGCGAGCGATATGAGCCAACCGATACGGTTTGGGAAGCAATTCAGATGGCACTTGAGGAAAACCGAACTCCTTCGGATTTGTTCTATTTTACTTCGGAGGGATGGCTTCCTGAAACAGAGCCTTGGAAGCGAGTGGATGGGATGTGGTTTAGCAGGCAAGGAGATTGAAATGCAGTTAAAAAGATTCAATCGAAAGCAAAAGGAATGTATCCTTGCACACGGGTTACAACGCTCCAAGTGGTATTTAATCCGGGAAACAGAATTTTATTTAGTGATTTACAATCCAGAGAGTAAGCAACAATCATGGGTTGATAAATTTAGAAAACTTCATAAACAGAGAAAGGGAAGAAAGAATGAAAAGAAAAAACACAAAGAAAGAATCAAAAAAGGGAACAGAAAAGCAGAGTTTTTCTACGAGTAAAACAACGACAGGAATGGGAAGAAAAGAATTTGCAGAAGAAGATATTTTGGAGTTAAAAAATATTTTAGAAAGAACACCCATTACGCCAGATAGTCAAACTTACATCCAGTTGTACGAGATAATGAAAAGCCTTTATTTTTGTAAAAAGTATGACTTAGTTCTGAAGATAAGCTGGGCATTAAAAGCAGAGCTGAGAAAAAAGAATTAGAAAGAACAATCCGAACAGGAAGCCGGATGGGGCAGCTGCCATGAGGCAGCGAAGCGGGTTCGAAGCCCGTCCTGTTCGATCAAAGCCAATGGGAAGAGATGGCTTTTGAAAAAGAGAAAGGAAGGAGGAAAAGAACCATGCAGGAATTAGTTAAAATTATCAAAAATGAAGCATTTACGGATAGTTTAGTGATTGCAGAGGGGACAGGGAATCAGCATGAATCTGTTACAAGATTAATAAAAGAGCAATGGAAACGAATCGAAAAATTTGGAGAAATTGATTTTTCCGATTTGAAATCGGGAAAAAGAGGAAGACCAATAAAAGTATATAAATTGAATGAACCACAAGCAACACTTCTTATTACTTTTATGGATAATACTGATCTTGTAGCAGATTTTAAAGTAGAATTGGTTTATCAGTTTTATCAAATGCGTCAACTTTTATGGGAACGACAAACGGAAGAATGGGTTCAACAAAGAAATCATGGGAAGTTGGTAAGAAGCATGGAAACAAATGTAATTAAAAAACTGGTTGAATATGCTAAGGAACAAGGTAGTACACATGCTAGTATGCTTTATATGACATATTCTAAATTGGCGAATAAAATGGTAAGAATATCAAATCGAGATTTGGCAACTTGTCAACAATTAAATGAGCTTTCCTTTATTGAAAATATTATTTTAAATCAGATTCGTGTAGGAATGGATCAGGGACTTCCGTATAAAGAAATTTATCAAATCTGTAAGAAGAGGATTGAGCAGTTCCAAGAAATTGCCTATTTAATAGCAATTTGAGGACTGCTCAAAATGGAGCCGTCCATTCTATCATACCAAAAGATAAAAGGGAACTATGACCGCCGACTGGATTTACTCTCCAATAGAGTAATTATATCATACTAAAAGACAAAAGGGAACTACGACCGACTTTAAAATGAAAAAGAAGGTGATAAAAAATGCGGAAGAATTTGAAAGAAGCCCGCTTGAAGGCGGGCATGATAGAAAATATTTATAGTTTATAAAAGGTAGAGCAATAAGATAAGATTCATTATTTAAGATTGAGTTGAGATTTTAAAGCTTCCTGCAGTACTTGTGAAAAGTTGATATTTCGTTCTAAAGCAGCGGCATTAAGCCATGCTGGCAATGTGACGGTTCGATTAACGGAACGATTGACATTTGCTAAGCGAATAGATGGCATATAAACATCAATCAGAACGACTCGTTCATTTTCCTTTGTTTTGATTTCAGATAGAGGAGTAGGGGAAGGGATTTTTTCTTCATCCTCTTCCAGTCCATTCAAAACACAGCCGAGAAGTTCTCGTGCGGATAAAAGAGCATCATCATCATTTGTACCACTGGTAGCACATTTTAAATCAGGGAAATCAACAGCGATTTCTTTTCCAAGTTCATAAGTGAAGATAGCAGGATAAAAATAGCGTTCTACTTTTTTCATAAAAGCAACCTCCTTAATTGTGTGTTGGGAAGGGGGGTGGGGGCTAATTGAATTTTAGCCCCGATTGTTCTTCAATGCGTTTTAGTGTTGGGAGAGGAATGTCTTTGTCAGGATGTTTTACTGTAGTTCGTCCCTTTTTTATTGGGTGTTTAAATTGATGGTGACTACCAACTACATTCACTTCATACCACCCATCCGCTTTTAGCATTTTGATTACTTCCCTTGATGAATAACTTTTCATATATTATTTCCTCCTGACAATATTATGATAACACATATAAAAGTATTTGTCAATACGAAAAACAAATATTTTTATATGTGTAAAAATATAGTTTATGGATGACGCTAATTTTAATACTAGGAGATAGCACATGAGAAAGAATTTGAAAGAAGCCCGCCAGAAGGCAGGTATGACGCAAAAGCAGGTAGCGGAACATTTGGGAATAAGTGAAAGGTATTATCGTTTTATTGAAACTGGAACACGTGATGGAGATTTTAAGATGTGGGATGCTCTTGAGGATTTATTTAATATTAATCAAAGATTACTCAGGAAGGTGACGACCAACTAACTCATCTAGTGAAATTTTAAAATGATCAGCAAGTTTAATTAAAACCGATAGTTCTGGTTCTCTTGCACCTAATTCATAATTTCTATAACCACGTGTAGTAATACCTAATAACTCTGCCATTTGTGCTTGAGTACAGCCTAGCGTAAGACGTAATTGTTTTAGTTTTTTTGAAAAATCCATACAACCTCCTAAAAATATATTGACAGGAACAAGATGTTCCTATATAATAAAAATATAGATAAGGAACATTTTGTTCCTATTGATATAACGTAGTAGTAATAATACTTTATTTTACTACAAATAAAGGAGGGAAGTCAATGTTATCACAAAAAATCGCAGAATTTGAAACCGAATATCAGCATCTGAAAGAAGAAAATGAGGAACTGCGGCGGCTGTTAGAAGTTGAACCGCCAAAGCCAATGGATTGTCAAGCGTGTGAGTTTTATTTACAGCATTATGTTAAGGTTAGTGGCGGGTATATGAAGACAAATGCCGGACATTGTTTTCATGGTCGAATGAAAGATAGAAAGCCGGGAGATAAGAAGTGCCAGTTTTTTCAGAGAAAGTAGTATGAAATTTTGGAACTGGAAGCCGGATGGGGCAGCAGCATAAAGTTGTGGAACGGGTTCGAATCCTGTCCAGTTTAATTGAGGAAATCAAACCTCAAGAAATAGACACTGCATAAAATGATGGCAGGTACACTGTCGGAATGTGTATAGCTGGTTGACAGGTTTTCAGGCAGGCGGTTTTTAAGGTGAAAACGGCAGCGGTAGTGTCGGAAGGGAGTGTTTATATAAAAAATTAGGTGATAGAAAGAGAGAACTTATAACTTAATTTTTAATAGTATGTTTTAAGAAAAAAGTGGTAGAGTACATTGATGTTGATGAAAGGAAGGAGGAACGATGCGGAAGAATTTGAAAGAAGCCCGCCAGAAGGCAGGCATGACACAGAGGCAGGTAGCGGAGTATCTTGGTATGACCGAGAGAGCTTATCAGAGAATAGAAAATGGTGAACGAATAGGAATGATTGAAACATGGGATTTATTGGAAGATTTATTTAAAATTCATCAAAGGATTTTAAGAGAAATCTCTTCCAATTAAACTATCAAGAGATATTTTAAAAAAATCTGCAATTTGAACAAGCGTTTCTATATCTGGTTCTCTTTCACCAGATTCATATCGTTGGTAAGAACGGAGTGCGATTCCTATTAATTCAGCCATTTGCTTTTGAGTATAGCCATAGGTTTCTCTGTGATGTTTTAGATATTCATTAAATTTCATAAAAAATCCTCCTAATGGTATTGACACGACCGAAATGGTCATATATAATATAAATACGACCGAAATGGTCATGATATATTATATATAACTGTATTTTATCATAAAAAAGGAGGAAAGCCAATGCTGTCACAAAAAATAGCAGAATTTGAAGTAGAGTTTCAGCATCTGAAAGAAGAGAATGAGGAACTGCGGCGGCTGTTGGAAGTTGAACCACTAAAGCCAATGGATTGCCAAGCATGTATCTTTTTTATGCAGCATTATGTTAAGGTTAGTGGCGGGTACATGAAGACAAATGCAGGACATTGTTTTCATGGTCGGATAAAAGACAGAAAGCCAGAAGATAAGACATGTCGGTACTTTCAAAGAAAATAGGAGGTGGGATACAGAATCTATGATAAGAGAAAAAAGAGAAACGTTTCCAAAAGAATTGGAAGAAGTTGAAGAATTTGAAGGACAATTTGCTATAACTGTGGAAAATGGCGTAGTGGTTGAAATTGGAAAAACATTTCTGCTTCATCCAAAGATTCAATTCAAAAAGATGGGAGGAATTCACTGGTTGGAAGAAAAGAAAATCTATAAAAATGAGGATCGGAAATGCGAGTGTTGGAAGTGCGAACTTCAGGATACCTGCGTGTATCGAAATAAGTACCAGAGGCTTCCCCGGAGTACACCGGGAGCGTTGGGACTTTGTAAAAAGTTAAATTAAAAACCCAGAATGTTTGCATCACTCTGGGTTTGGAGAATTAAAAAATATCAAGTGTCTTTATTATAAGGCATATTGTGAAAAAAATCAAGAAGGGAGAATAAAAAAATGTCAGGAGCACCTTTAATTTATCAGGCAATTCCAAAAGTGATGGAGGAA
>CAJUGZ010000140.1 GCA_910585855.1 uncultured Lachnospiraceae bacterium
CACATCCTGCTTCCATGCAGGGTGTGAAAAAAAAGGGGCGTGTTTAGCCCGTATAGTAAGAAAGAAGCTGTCTTGTGGTTGGAAAAACCTTCCTTACACCAATTACGTTTTGGCTACAATACGGGCGAATTGCGCCCCGGTCTGTCTGGTTGGATGAATAAAAAGGCAGAAGTCTTAGAACTTCTTGCTTTTTGGAGAGCGGAACAGCAGGCTGCCCAAGGTTTTCGAATCTAGCGTCCTCCGTCCACCATCAAACTTCAAAAGACTTATTAAAGATTGTTATAAAAATCATTAATAAGTACAAAATAAATATTGCATAATATAACATATACGATTATTATAAAATACGGCATATAAGAAATATATTATAATAGAAAGCTGGCATATCCATTTTTTATTTATATCTACCCTTTATATGCCAAAAATAAAAAAAATATGCCAAAAGAGGATCAAACTATGATTGTACTGCAGCAAATGACAGTTCTTTTTTTAGTAATGATGATTGGATTTTTTGCTTATAAAAAAGATATTATTGATTCAGCAACAAGTAAAAAATTATCCAGCATTGTCGTAAATATTGCAAACCCTGCTATGATTTTATCAGGTGTAATCGGCGATACCAGCCAAATTCAAGGAAACGATCTCCTTATTACTGTTACAGCTTCTATTGTACTTTATCTGATATTATTACTGATTGGAACAGTTCTTCCAAACCTTTTACATGTTCCAAAGAAAAGTGCCGGCGTCTACAGTGTTATGACTATTTTTTCCAATATTGGCTTTATGGGATTTCCGATTATTTCGGCTGTCTATGGAAGCGGTGCTCTTTTATATGCTTCTATTTTTCTGATTCCTTATAATATCTTAATCTATACTTATGGAATACAGATGATGCAGCAAGGAGAAAAAGAAACCTTTCAATGGAAAAAAGTTATCAATATCGGCGTTGTTTTTTGTATTATTTCTATTTTTTTATTTATTACAAATATACCCCTTCCTAACTGGGTAAAAAGTACAATTACTACTCTAAGCAATATGACTGCTCCGCTTAGTATGATGGTAATTGGTTCTTCTTTTGCAACCATGAATCTAAAAGAACTGTTTTGCGATAAAAAATTATTGATATTCTCAGCAATAAAACTATTAATACTTCCAATTGCAGGTACACTGCTTGCCAAACAGTGGATCGATAATTGGGCACTATGTGGTGTAATTATGATTATGCTCAGTACACCAGTTGGAAGTATGACTGCTATGCTGGCACAGGAATACCAAGGCGATTATGCATTAGCATCTAAAGGAGTAGCTATTACAACCATTTTATCTGTTGCTACAATTCCGATTGTATCGGCACTTGTTATGAACGGATAGGATTTATACTATAATTAGCAGCAAAAAACAAAGAGAGAAGGTGAAAAGCAAATGCGTTACCAAATCGGTATCTGTGATGACGATCCTGTATGGTGCAATCTTTTAAGCAAAATAGTAATTAACTGGGCAAAACAACAAAATAATCCTATACAGATTATCTGTTTTAAAAGTGCAGAAGAATTTCTATTTCAAGAAGCAGAAAAAACGATACAAATTCTATTGTTAGATATTGAAATGAAAAAAATGAACGGAGTAGAACTAGCCGGAAAAATACGTCAAAAAAATAAAGAAATACAGATTATTTTTATTACCGGCTATATGGACTATATTCAGGATGGATATGAAGTAGAAGCACTCCATTATCTTTTAAAACCAATTACAGAAGAAAAACTTTCTCTTGTATTAGATCGGGCGGCAGAGCATCTGCAGTTTTTAGAAAAATCCCTGCTTTTTACTATACGAGGAGAAACGATACGAATTCCTCTGCATAAAATCCGCTATTTAGAAGTGCAGAAAAACTATGTTACCATTCATGCACAGGAAGACTACGAGATAAAGCAGACCCTACAGGATCTGGAACGAAATTTAGACGACGGATTTTGCCGTACAAGCCGATCTTTTATTGTAAATCTGCATTATATCAAACGAATTACAAAGCAAGAAGTTATTTTAAATGATGGAACAAAAGTTCCTCTTTCCAGGGGAATGTATCACTCCATTAATCAGGCTATGATTCATTACTTTTAACTATCCATAAAATAAAATCAGGAAAGGACTGTCAAAATGTTTCTGCTGTCTAAATATATTAGCAAACAGCTTTCCTCTTATCAAAATGAACTAATACAGACCCACTATGCAGAAGTAGAAAACATGTATCGGCAGGTAAGAGGATGGCGGCATGATTATCGAAATCATATTCAAGTACTAAAAAGTTATGCAAAAGAAGGGGATTTTGAAGCAATTCAAAATTATCTAGATGCCCTAGATCAGGATCTTTCTGCCGTAGATACCGTTATCCAAACTGGAAACCGAATGGCAGACGCCATTTTAAACAGCAAGATCTCTCTGGCAAAATCTAGAAATATTCCGGTAACTGCAGATGCTCATGTTCCGGTAGAACTGAAAATTTCAGAGATAGACCTCTGTATCATTATCGGAAATCTATTAGACAATGCGATTGAAGCTAGTTTAGAACTGCCGGAAGATAAGCGAATGATACGTATTTATATGGATATAAAAAACACACAGCTTTATATGTCATTTACCAATTTAACCGCCTGCGGAAAACGAAAAAAAATAGGCGGACGCTTTCCTACTACCAAAGGATTCGATCATGGATTCGGGCTGATTCGAATTGACAACATTGTTGAACGGTATCACGGATACTTAAACCGCAACAGTGAATCAGGTGCTTTTACCACGGAAATCCTTCTGCCTATATAATTTTTATCCCCTAAAGTATGCAGTTCATCCCCTAAACTGCATACTTTCTTTTTTATATGCTAAAATACAGATACGAAAAAAGAAAAGAGGTATTTTTATGGAAGTATCAGAAAACAAAAAAGTCAAATATGGTATGTGGAGTAATGTCTGTTATATGATACAGCAGGCATGGAAAAGCCACAAAAGTGTATTATTTCTTATTTTTGCTTGGATAGGATTTGATATGACAATTAATTTGCTTCAGCTTTTTATTGTTCCTATTCTCTTAAATAAAATGGAAACCCATGTTTCCCTTGAAGAGCTAATCAAAATCATTTTGCTTTTTACTGCAGGACTTACTTTTGCAGGTGCAGGGCGAGCCTATATCCAACGAAATCAATTATTTGGACGCATCGGAGTTCGAATAGAAATCCTTATGAAAATACATGATAAAATTAATAACACTTCGTATTCTAATTTGGAAGAACAGAAATTTATGAAATTAAGAGAAAAAGCAAGGCGTTCCACATCTGGAAACAATGAAGCAACAGAAGCGATTTGGCATACTTTGACCAATCTTCTAAAAAACAGTTTAGGATTTTTTCTTTATTTTTATCTGCTTTCCAAAGTTCATTTTTTCATAATCCTGCTTACAATACTGACGGCATCCATCGGATATTTCCTGACTGCACAGGCAAATACCTGGCGTTACCGGCATGAAAAAGACGTTGATGATCTCTATCATAAATTAAACTATATCAGCAGCCGGATACGAGATCGTACATTTGCCAAAGATATACGAATCTTTCAGATGAAAAACTGGCTTTCCGATCTCTATCAGTCCTTTTTAAAAAAATTGCAGCTTTTTTATATACGCAGAGAATGTATTTATTTTGGATCGGATCTGGCAGAAACTATTCTTCACTTTATAAGAAGCTTCACTGCCTTTGTCTATCTGACCCATTTGGTTTTACAGGGAGAAATCCATGCATCTGAATTTCTATTATATTTTTCTGCCGTAAACGGATTTACTACTTGGATAACAGGAATCTTTTCTGAATTTGCCATCTTAAATAAACAGAGCTTTGATATTTCTCTTATTCGGGAATTTCTGGAATACCAAGAACCATTTCACTTTCAAGACGGAAAAACAATTACCCCTGTCAAGGGAGAAACCTATGAAATTGAATTACAAAATGTCAGCTTCCGCTATCTAGAAGCCAAGCAAAATACATTAAAACATATTAATTTAAAACTAAAAAAAGGAGAAAAACTTGCACTGGTGGGACTAAATGGTGCAGGAAAAACCACACTTATAAAACTTATCTGCGGATTTTATGATCCAACAGAAGGATGTGTAAAAATCAATGGACAAGATATTCGCCAATACAACAGAAGCGACTATTACCGACATTTTTCTGCAGTATTTCAAGATTTTTCTTTATTTGCTGGCAGTATCGCTGTAAATGTGGCACAGACAGACGAAAAAATTGATATGGAAAAAGTAAAAACAGCAATCGAAAAAGCTGGATTAAAAGAAAAAATAGAACGGCTGCCGCTTAATTACAATACCCATCTTGGAAAAGAAGTCTTTGACGATGCAGTTGAACTCTCCGGCGGTGAAATGCAGCGGCTTATGTTAGCAAGAGCCCTTTATAAAGAAGCACCAATTATCCTTTTAGATGAACCGACCTCTGCTCTAGATCCTTTAGTAGAAAGTGATATGTACCAAAGATACTATGACCTGACAAAAGGCTGTACTTCTATCTATATTTCTCATCGGCTGGCATCTACCCGCTTCTGTGACCGAGTTATTCTCCTAGATAAAGGAGAAATTATAGAAGAAGGCACACATGAAAGCCTGATGGCAGCAAACGGAACTTATGCGCATTTATACCATCTGCAAAGTCAATACTATCAAAAATAATTTTCATATTTAATGTCAAAAATATAGAGCTTTATCTATAAAAAAAGAAAGGATTTTACCTATGAAAAAAGAAACAAAAAAAGAACAGCTTTCATGGAAAGAAGCTTTTCTTCTCAATCAGCGTGCTATAAAAATTTGGTGGAATTTATATCCGCAAGTATTTCTATCTGATGCAGCTTACCAGATCACTTCTATCTTTATTTCCTATTTTACAATCTGGTTCTCTGCCCGTATTATTGAAGAATTAACCAGCAGCAAAGATTCTCGCCGCCTGTTTTCTCTTATTTTAACACTATTAACTATTAATTTTATACTTGGTATTCTAAATACTATATGCAAACGCTGGCATACCGTTGTAAATGATATGGCTTATGAAAAACTAGACTATTACTACAATGAAAAAATGCTTTCTATGGATTTTATATCTATGGATCACACACATACACATGATTTATTTTCTCAAATTAAACAAAATGCCAACTGGTCAGACTGGGGACTAAACAAACTTTTACCGCTTTTTGGAGATATGATAAAAGCTATATTTGGCATTTTTGCTGCGATTGCTCTGTCATGGCAGTTATTTGTACTGCCTATTCCAAAGCAAGCGAACCAACTTCTCTGGATGAACCATCCTCTTTTTCATTTACTGCTTTTACTGCTCTTATTTGGTGCTGTACTGCTCTCTCCCGCCATCAGTAATCAAGCAGGCAAGTACTGGTCAAAATATGCAGAAAGTGCCAGATTTGGCAACCGGGTATTTGGCTTTTTCGGATGTATGGGATATGAACAAAAGCGTGCCTTAGATATACGAATCTATGAACAAAACAGTATGTGCCGCAATGGAATGATAAAAAATAACACATTTAGTACTCATTCTCCGATTGCACAAGCTGCACGAGGAAATATGGGAATTTTATTTGGCACAGCCGACGCTGTCAATCGAATTTTTACCGGATGTATCTATCTGTTTGTATGTCTAAAAGCTTGGGCAGGTTCATTTGGAATAGGCACTGTTACACAATATATTAGCGCTGTCACTATGCTCTATGAAAATATTGCTTCTATTCTGCTATTTTTAGGACAAATGCGCACAAATGCCCCCTTTTTGCAGACAACCTTCGAATTTTTAGATATTCCAAATACCATGTATCAGGGAAGTTTAACAATAGAAAAAAGAAATGACTATCACTATGAAATAGAATTCTGTCATGTTAGTTTTCAATATCCCGGAACAAAAGAATATGCCCTAAAAGATGTCAATATAAAATTTCAAATAGGGGAAAAACTAGCGATTGTCGGAGAAAACGGATCTGGCAAAACTACCTTTATCAAATTGCTCTGCCGGCTCTATGATCCTACAGAAGGAGAAATACGATTAAATGGAATTGATATCCGAAAATATAATTATCTTGAATATATCTCTATCTTTTCCATTGTATTTCAAGATTTTAAATTACTTGCTTTTCCTCTCGGGCAAAATGTAGCAGTAGGAATAAATTATCAAAAAAAATCTATTGAAGACTGCCTAAAAAAAGTAGGATTTGATAAACGGCTTCATTCTATGAAAGATGGAGTAGATACTTATTTATACAAAGAATTTAATAAAAACGGAGTAGAAATCTCAGGAGGAGAAGCACAAAAAATTGCGATTGCTCGAGCATTAAATAAAAACACTGCTTTTTTAATACTAGATGAACCAACTGCAGCATTAGATGCTGTTGCAGAATATGAAATTTATACAAAATTTAACGAAATTGTTGGAGAATGTACTGCCATTTATATCAGTCATAGATTATCTTCCTGTCGATTCTGTGATAAAATCATTGTATTCGAACGGGGCAGTATCTGTCAGCAGGGAAGCCATAAAAAACTTCTAACTGATCCAAAAGGAAAATATTATACCCTTTGGCATACACAAGCACAATATTATGAAACTAAAAAAACACCAAAATCAGAATAAAACTCCATTCGGCTTTCGACGCCCCTTTCGAAAAAACAAAATTTATTTTATAGAAGAAAGACATTGCATAAAATGAAAAACTTTGTTATGATTATCCTTATAAAATAATTTATTATTTATCAAAGGAGGTCCAAAAAACAAAAGCTATGAAAAAGTTAGTTGTAAAAGTATTTGATTTTATTGCAGTTATAATTGGTTTGCTTATAGGAGGTTTTTTATCCAAAAATGTTGGTTGGGAATATATTCTCCGTATGAGAGAAGATCCTGTTTCGCTTGAACAGACAGAAGACGGAATTTCTGAAGACTTTACTGGTTTGCTGGCAGATGACGATATTCCAAGAATTGAAAATATGCAGGCATGGGAGGATACTTGGGCAGATGTCCGTTGTGTTACGATTGAGCCAATCAGTATTATATCTACTAATATTGCTGTACGCCATCCATGGATTTCTCCTTATCGCTACTCAAGAAGAGGAGGAAGACGCAAACGTCCAGACGTTACCTATGCTATATTGGATGTTTTTGATGAATATGGCGAATATTATCTGTTGCAGCTACCAGATGAATCCTATATTTTGGCACAAATACCAGCTAATTATGCATGGAAAATAAAATTAGGACAAAAAGTCACTCTGCCAATCGGAGTAAAACGTTCGGCACATCGGCAAGCCTTAAGCCAAATCCAAGAAATTTGTGAAAAATATCAGGTTAATACAGATGAAGGAGTTTTTTATTGTATTCATGATCAATGGAATGAAGCACATTATAACCTTTTATCTGCAGTACGAATTGCTGCCTGTTTTATTGCCGTAATTGGAATCGGATCAATTTTAATTACTGTTTTTCATAAAATATTGAAAGCTGAAGATGAATAATACATATACAATTTAAAAGCTAAAGGAGAATTTAAAAGATGAATTACAATTTTGAACATGTACCTAACCGCAGAAATGTTGGTTCTGAAAAATGGGAGTTAATGAAGCAGAAAAATCCCGATGTACCAGAAGGAATTGTACCCTTTTCTGTAGCAGATATGGAGTTTGAACAGCCGCCGGAACTAATAGCGGGACTGAATGAATGTTTAAAACAACCAATTTATGGTTATACCGGTCCAACTGATTCTTATATTGAGGCGGTATTAGATTGGATGGAACGACGACATGGATTTCGTCCACAAAAGGAATGGCTGATACAGACAGCAGGGATTGTTCCGGCATTGATGCGTCTGGTGGAAAAACTGACCAAACCAGAGGAAGCTATTTTAATTATGGAACCGGTCTACTATCCATTTCGGCTCGCTGGAGAAAAAAATCACAGAGAAGTGATCTCTTCTAATCTCGTGCAGAAACAAAATTACTATAAAATCGATTTTGAAGATTTTGAAAAAAAAGCAGCTTTGCCGCAGACACGACTATGTATTTTATGCAGTCCTCATAATCCTGTCGGACGAGTTTGGACAAAAGAGGAGCTGCTGCAAATCTGTGATATCTGCCTTAAAAACCAAGTCATCTTGGTTGCCGATGAGATTCACTTTGATTTGATTTTACCGGGATATACACATACTTCTATTGGAACTTTTGAAGATAAATATCGAATGAATACCATCCTTTGTACTGCACCAAGCAAAACTTTTAATCTGGCAGGATTTCAAACTTCCAATCTAATTGTTGCCAACCCGGAATTTCGAAAAGCATTAAAACCTGTGTTAGGGGAATATGAAATGCTTCATACTTTAGGTTATCAGGCTTGCGAAATTGTCTATCGGCAATGCGAAGGGTGGCTTGAAGAACTATTGCAGGTTATTGATCGAAACCGCCAGACAGTAGAAAATTTCATGGCAAAACATTTTCCTCAAATTACGGTATTTCCTTTGGAGGGAACGTATCTGCTTTGGATGGATTTTCATGCACTGAGAATGGATTATAAAGAATTAGAAAAATTTATGCAGACAAAAGCATTTTGGTTTTTAGATGAAGGGTATTTATTTGGAAAAACAGGAGAAGGGTATGAGCGGATGAATTTAGCCTGTCCTACAAAAGTAATTGAAGAGGCATTGATACGTCTTCTAGAGGCATGGCAAAAGCGAATAGCTGTTTTCTAGTTTCATGCCAGATTTTGAACACTCTTTTATTTTCAAAATCTGGCATATCTTGTAAAATCATATATCCTATCTTCTAGTTTTTTCTTAATTTTAGAACCGCAATCGTCTTCTTCTGTTTTTAAAAGGATTCTTTCTGCCACGGCGTTTTAAAGGGTACAGCATATTCAAACGAGAATATGTGCCAAACTGCCGTTTCTGCTGACGACGAATTCGTTTTCTTCGTTCTCGTTCTACCTTTGTTTTTGACAGATAAAAATAAAATAACAACAAAATAACAATTACAGTAATTCCTGCAATAAAATAGCGAACATTTATTTTTATTACATGTTTTGGGGCTGTAGATATTATATCTGCTCTTTCCTGTGAAATCGGCTCTTTTTCTGTACTGGTTGTTTCTAAAATAGAAGTTGTTTCAACAGGTGTACTTTTCGTAAAAGAAAATGTATCCACATCGCCGTAAGTAACATTTAATGTTGTAGACCCTACATAGTGTCCGCCATAGAAATACGTAATTGTAGCAAGGGTAGTTCTGCCTGTTTGTTCTGAATACCCTTCTTCAGATTCTTCTTGTTCTTCGTCTGAACTAGAATCTGCAAAAGTGAGTTCTGCTTTTGCATCGGAAAACTCTGCATGGATTGGAAGGATCAGTACAGAGGTCTTATTCAATTCTATCTCCATTGCAGGCTTTTCAAAAATAGAACTGGAGGACGGAAAAAATGCATCATTATGAAATGTATAATTCGTTTCATTTTCTGCAATATTTACCCTTTTAAAAGATTGAAACCCATAATCTAATAAAGCTGCACTGTCTGTAAAACAAGCAGGCGAAGTAGACTGCATCACTACACAAATTAAAGTCATGCCATCTCGTTCTGCAAAAGTAACCAGCGTACTTCCTGCAGCTGTCGTATAGCCTGTTTTCCCTCCAAAACATCCTTCATAATGAGAAGAACCGCTCATTAAAAGACGATGCAGACTATTGATTGGACGGGATTCTGGTTGCAGGTTAGTTGGCGGAATCAAATAAGATGTTATACCATTGATCTTTCGGTAGGTTTCGTTAAAGACAGCCGCACGGGAAATCATAGCCATATCATAGCAAGTGGTATAGTGATTATCATCTGGAAGTCCATTAGCATTTGCAAAATGTGTATTCACTGCCCCTAATTCCTTAGCTCGTTCATTCATTTTCTCTACAAAAGCAGGGACTGAACCGGAAACATGTTCTGCTATTGCATTGGCACATTCATTGGCAGATGCTAACAACATCCCATAAAGACTGTTTTCCATAGTTAGTTCTTCCCCTGGATTAATAGCAATATGGCTCGAATCTCTTGGTACAGAAGCAATATTTCCCTCTGAATAATATACCATATCATGCAGAGAGCTATTTTCTATAGCCAAAATAGCCGTTAGAATTTTGGTAATACTGGCAGGATAACAGCGCATATTCATATTTTTATCATATAGAACTGTTCCCGTTTCTGCTTCTATTACAACAGCAGCATTACTTTCTAAAATTGGCGCAGTTGGCCAGCCTGCTATATCTTTTGTTGTAGAATCAAACGGAATCGGTATCGTTTCTTCCTGAGCAGCGGATGATTCCTGCACAGTCGCTGCTAATGGATAGAGAGCAGAAGAAAATATAAAGATACAAGTAACTATAAAAATCCTAATTCGGGATAATCGTTTCATTCGTAATACCTCCTTTTATTATGTGTACTTGCCTATTATAGGGTATTTTAGAAAATAGTACAAGGATAAAATCTTTTTATTTCTACATTTTATTGACACTTCTATATAAATATAATAATATTTATAAGTCAATCTTCTAAATAAAATACTAAAAAAGCTTGCAAACATTAATGTTTACAAGCTTTCTCAAACTCCCCGAGTAGGGCTCGAACCTACAACCCCACGGTTAACAGCCGTGTGCTCTACCATTGAGCTATCGAGGAAGAAAGATATACTTTATAAATTATACCTTCAAAACTGCACATTGTCTTTTCTCCGTTTTCTATCCGATTGGTCA
>CAJUGZ010000141.1 GCA_910585855.1 uncultured Lachnospiraceae bacterium
TTCATCCAAATAGGCTTCATCTACAATATCCTGAATCTTTTGATCCTGACAGCTATAGACACTTAACCCACCCGAATAAATCAGATAATATGCCTGTGTTTCCGTATAACCCAACTTTTCCTGCAAATCTTTTAGCAGATTATTGATCAAAGCATCCGTATAATACGTATAAATAGAAGATTCGCTTTCAAATTCCAAATTCACATTTTCAATCCTAGAATAGACATCATCCTTTAATGCCGTATCATATTCTGCCTGTGTAATATGACCAAATTCCAGCATATGCTTCAATACCAAAATTCGTCTTTCATTATTATTTTCTGGATAACTAATCGGATCATATCCAGAAGGATTCTTGGTAATAGATGCAATTACAGCAGATTCAGAAATCGTCAAATCCCATACATCTTTATTAAAATAACGTTTTGAAGCTGCCTGTACACCAAGCGTATTTCTTCCCAAATTGATCATATTTAAATAGCTTTCCAAAATTTCCTCTTTTGAATAAACCTCCGACAATTTCATTGCCAAATACTGTTCCTGCACCTTACGTTTGACGGAATCCATAAACGTATCTTCATCCATACCAGTGTTAAATATCTTATTTTTAATTAACTGCTGTGTAATCGTACTAGCCCCTTCATTAAATTTTCCAGTAGTAATTCCATGAAAAGCAGCACGAAAAATACCTCTAATGTCAATTCCGTTATGTTCAAAAAAACGCTGATCCTCAATATCTACAAATGCATAAATCAGATAGGATGGTATTTCCTCAATACTTACATAGATTCGATTCGAATTTGACATAACAAGTGATGCCGTTTCATTTCCGTCCACATCATATACCTTGGTTGCATAGCCAGTCGGCGACAAATCAATACCCGATATATCCGGTGCTGTATCAATCAAACCCTTTACCATACCAAAACCAGCACATGTCAGAGCAACTCCGCCAAGCAAAATACAAACAACAAAAACTTCTAAAATAATAATTCCTAATTTTGTTGTCAACTTTTTCGACTTTGATGTCATTTCCTTCTGCTTTGCAGAAATGCCTTTTTTACTGTAGTCCATGACATTTTCCTCCTTACCCCAGTTATTATACCAAAAAAGGCTATGTAAATAAAGAGTTTTAGGAAAAGTTTACATTTTTGTTCTTTAACACAACTTTCTGTACCAATAAAATCATTGTATATCTTCTCCTATTTTCAGAGGATTATACAGAGGACGCCAAAATCCAAAGGAAGGTCTACTCCGGGCCCGCTCTCGCTTAGCATTTCCTCGTAGCGGACACATAAGACGCCAAAATACGGCGTCTAAGTGCCGACGGGAAATGATGACCCTGCGTAGACCTTCCTTTGGATTTCGGCTGTATATCCCAGACGGAAAGAAATGCTGCCATAAAATTTTTTAGAAAAATTTACCATATAATAAATAAAAGTCTATTTCAAATTTACGTTTGCTTTCCATTAATCCTTCATAGACTTTTCTTTCAAATTTCCACTATTTATTTCGTTCTAAAGTACACAACTTTCTTTTCACTCGGAGTAAAGCAATCCATACAATTTAGAAACTTAGGAAGTGTAGAAAAATTATCGCTCAAAATAAGATACAAAAACCTTGATTTTTCAAGCTTTTCAAAAAAATTACTTTGTATGTTAATTTTCTGCACTCCCTTACTATTTGTTTCGGTCTGGAGTACACAGCCGAAAGCCAAATGGGGTTCTATGCAGGGTCATCATTTCCCGTCGGCACTTAGGCACGGTACTTTCGTGCCTTATGTGTCCGCTACGAGGAAATGCTAAGCGAGAGCGGGCTCGGAATAGAACTTCATTTGGCTTTCGGCGTCCTCCCCACCAAAAATCAAACTTATTGTATCCAAACTCCGTCTTTGTTTACTTGATATCCATCTGGTGTTGTACAGCTTACTGCCATATCCCCATTTGAATTCAAATAGTACCACTGGTTCTTCCACAAGATCCAACCAGTTGCCATATCACCATTTCCGCCTCGTAAGAAGTACCATTGATTCTTATAGAATACCCATTCATTTTCTGCCATATCACCGTCTGCTTTTAGATAGTACCACTTTCCATTCCAAAGTACCCATCCTGTATGCATATAACCGGTTTTATCAAAGAAATACCACTTATTATTGATTTTTTCCCACTGGTTTGCCGAGTAGCTGCCGTCGCTGTGGCGATACCACCAGCCAACCGCATCCTTGATCCATTTTCCAGAATACGTAATCACTTCATCGTTTCGATATCCTTTTCCGCTGCTATGGCTGCGTGTGGACTCTGTAAGGGTAAAAATACTAAAATGATTTACTCGAATTGTAATCACTCTGCCGTTTCTCGTAAAAGCAACTGTTCCCAAATATGTTCCATCATTTGTATAATGCTTTATTTGAAGTCTTGATAAATCAATTCCTTCTGGAACTTCTATAGAAATAATCATTGGTGTTTTTAACTGTGTTACTTCTCCGTTTACCTTTAACTCCATCTTAAGCTGTATCTTTGCATTTGCTTCTAATTTTGGCTGCTGCTGTACAATTTCTAATATTACCTTTCCCTGTTTTGCTCCTGATGCAAGTGCTGCTCCAACTGCTGTTACTGCACCTTCTTCTAATTTTACAGCATTTTCTGCTGCTTCTGTCTTTTGCTTTACCTCTGTTACTAAACTATAAGTCTTCTGATACAGTAAATCTAATTTTTTCAAATCTACTTGTTCTATAAGAGCCGCTTTCTGTTCTTCATCCATTATATAAACAGTTTCGGCTGCTCTTTCTACCATTGATTTCTGATAATCAGACAATTTACTTGTTTCGTCGATTCCTGAAAGATTCTCTAAAATCTTTTCTACCTGCTGGATTTCGTCTGTTGGCTGATTTTCAAGTTCTGTTACTTTTCGAATGACAATCATATTTAAGCGAGTCAGATTGCCGGATACAAATTCCATGGTAAGCTGTCCGTCTGTTACTTCAATTCCTTCAAATCGTCCTACTTCATAGCTGCTTCCTGCATTTCCAACTGAATATTCTTTTCCTTCTATCTTTACTTTTACTGTACTCTTATCGGTAGATCCTGACATCATCTCTACTATATAAGTACCGTTTTCTACATCTGCAAGAAATGTACTGCTGGTCGTGGAACTTGACATCAATGCCATATCCTGATAAACCGCAGGTGCATAAAATCCTTCTTTTGTATAGTTTTGATTTCGTCCGTCTACTACAAAGGAAGCATCCGCAAATCCATACTTTCTTTCACTTGTATAGTCTATTTGAAGATCTTTTGCTGTTTTACTTCCTTTTTGTACTCCCTGAATACCAATCCAGCCCTCTTCTACCGGAGAGTTGACAAGTCCAAAGTCAAATTTCCAAACTGGCTTATAATCTACCTTAAAGCGAATAGTTACTGCACTTGGATAGTCTGGAATTGTTCCGCTGGCAAGTACTTGATCCGCTTCTGAAATAATAACAGAAGTATCTATCGTTTCCCATGTAATCGGCACTTCTTTTACTTCACCTTTTGCATAAGTTGCTGTTACCGTTTCAGGGAAGCCAAGATTTCCTGCTGCCCCATACTCTACTTCTATATATCCGAGGTCGGCAACAGATACAATATAATCTTCCTTTACGCCAACCGTTAAAGCAACTTCTACACTTTCTCCATATTTCGTTGTACAAGTTCCTGTAATTGGATAACTTCCAACTGTTTCTTTATTGTAATTCCGATTCCATGTAATTTCTAATTCTTCACTTGTTCCATTTAAAAAGCTGACTTCTGCTGTCTTTGGAAGTTCTGGTTCTGTTCCTACCAAAGTATAGACATCATCAAATTCCTGACAGGAAATAACCTGATTTGGCAGCACAGTTACTGTAATTTCAACTGCTCCCTGATAGCCATAAATCGTTCCCTTTACGGTTGTTGTTCCTGCTGTCTGAATAGAAAAATTAGAGAAATCCCAAGTTACATCTACAACCTGTTCGTTTCCGTCTACATCAATCAAAGTGCCTGTTGCAGGGAATTTCTTTTCATAGTCTTTAGTGTCCTGCGGAATCTCGATTTCTTCAAATGGTTTTAATCCGGCAGCATCTACGGTTGTCTTTGTCGATACCGGAAGTGAGAAGTAGGAGCGTTTTCCGTCTACTATCATAGCTGTTTTATAAGCATATTCTGTATTTGCCTTTAATCCGCTGTCCGTCAAACTTCTTCCCTCCGCAGAGGTTTCTCCTATCTTAATAAATTCTCCTGTCTTTCCGTCTGCTATTTCCGCACGGTATACTTCATAACCCTGTACAGGATGTCCATATTTTCCGTCTGACGCTTCCGACCAAGTTACTTCTACTGTATCAATCGTTCTAGTTCCAATTGTCACTTCTGCTGTCTTTAATCCCTCTGTTAAAAGATAGGTCAGATTTGCTGGCTGATTATAAGCTACATTCTGCCAAGCTACACCTTCTCTATATGCCCGATCTTCTAAGAAACAAGGAATCGTATACTCTGTTTCAGTTGTTGTTGTATAAATTCGAATCTTACTGTTGTCTGAACTGTCACGTACAATTACTTCTTCTCTCCAATCACCCAAGATATCCGCAACCAGACCTGCATTTCCTTTTGTACCATTGTTTAACTGTGTGCCGTCCAACTGTGCCAGCACTTCCAATTTTTCGTTTTCATAGTTCCATTTCTGAATCTGCGGAATTAAATTAATGGTATCGCTTGAATCAAATAATTCCATCAGCAAATCTCCGTCCCAGAAAATCGAAAAGTTCTGACTTGGCTTTGTTTCATAGATAATATTTCCCTCTACATCATGTGTATGAGAGTCAATTGCGTGCCATAATTCTGCACCTTCATACCTCGGATCAATATCGGCTGCTACACCACGTCCGGTATCGGCTGAAGTTTCATGGAAGCAAAGCACTTCTCCGGTTGCCGGATCATAAAGTCCGCCGCCCCAATGTCCCTGCTCTTCATTTACTTTATAGACTTCCAGTTTCCCGTCACCGTTCCAGTCACTGACATGCATCGCATCTCCATGACCCCATTCAGTATTTACCAATATTGTACCATCCTGATCCACTACCAAACCGCCAAAAATAATTTCATCCAATCCATCATTATCTACATCATTGACAGACAGACCATGATTTCCCTGTCCAGAACCGTATGTACCCGTATCTGCATCAAATGCCCACTGCATTACCAATTTGCCGTCTATCAGCTTCCATGCCGTAATCGCTGTTCTTCCATAATATCCACGAGAAAATACTGCACTTGCCGATCCACCGTCTAAATATGCAGTTGCTGATAAGAAACGATCGGCACGGTTTGCATAACCATCGTTATTTTCAGCGGGAGCACCGTTCTTTGTTCCCCAATAACTCGTATCATAAATTCCAGCTACTTCATCATAAGGTCCACGGAACGGAACATAATTAACCGTATCAATAATTTTTCCGGTTTCTCCGTCAAATGCCGTTAAATATTCATCTCCTAATACAATTCTTCCTACTCTTCCTTCATGCTGCCGGTAGTCATACGGCTCACCCTTTGTATCTGTAGGCAGATCTTTTACGCTGCATGCGCCCACATAGTCAACAATATTGAGATCTTTATCAAATACCGTTGAGCCGTCTGCTGTCTTGCACATTACTTCTGCTTTTCCATCCCCATCATAATCCCATACTTGGAACTGAGTATAATGCGCACCGGATCGAATATTTAATCCTAAATCAATCCTCCACATCAGATCTGCTTTTCCTGTGTGAACATCAATATCATATGCATCTAAAATTGTAGTTCCGGTATATCCGTCAATCGAATTATCCTGTGCATTGCTTGGATACCATTTTACAATCAACTCCAATTCGCCATCTCCATCCAAATCACCGACCGACATATCATTTGTTGTATAAACAGCAATCGAACCATCCGGCATCTTCTGATCTTTTGGTACAACCAACGCCAATTCCTGATATTCTCTTTCCCAAGCAATCGCTGTTTCTCCGCTCTGAGAAATTCCTTCACTGGCTGTCAATTCATAACGATCCCCTGTTTTTCCCTTGGTATCCGTAAAGTTTGTCTTCGATCCAGTATAAACTGTTTCTCCGTTTCTCTTTAAAGTAAAGCTAATATTTTTACTGTCAGATTCATATAATCTCCAACTAATAAAGATACCATCCTCTCCCTTTGCTGCTACTAAAGCACGATTTACAAAAGTTTCTGCAGGCTTCTCTGTCCCTACACTTCCCGTACTCTTTACATCTGTCTTTACCATAACAGAAGGATCGGAAACCATCTTTACTGCAGCACCGTCTTCCCCTGTCTTTTCTCCGACTGCAACTACATAATAATAATATGGATTTGTCGTTAAAACACTATCCACATAACTCAATTCCTTTGTTGAAGCAATCTGCAGAAATCTTCCGTCTTCTGAAGAAGAACGAAATACATTATAATGAACTGCTCCCTCTACCATATCCCAATTTAAAGTAACTGTTGTTTCCGTTGAAGTCTGTGTTACATTCTGCGGTGCTGCAAACTCAGAAGGTGCTGCCGACCGAATAATCAACCCATTCAGCATATTGCGCTTTCCCGATCCTGCTCCTGAAGAAGATACCACAATATTTCCTGCCTCTGTCAAAGTAACCTTAGTCAATTTTAAAAGATCACTTTCCTTACTTGGCTTCATACTGACCGCTTTTCCTATACTCTTTCCATTTACCTTAATCTCAGGACAATGATCGCCGCCAAGCCCGACATAGACACTGACATCATAAATTCCGGCAGGCACATCTACCTGAAACTCCAGCCCGTCAGCATCCGTCGTATAAGTATAATCCTGACAAACCTTAAATAAATCTGCATCTTCCGGTGCTGTAGTACTTGCTACATTTGTTCCTTTATCATTCATAAAAGTAACTTTTTTAGTAAAACCATACCCAATTTCTTTCTCGTACATCTGATTGGTAATCAGTGTATATCCGTCTACTGTACTCTTATTACCAAAATCAAACTTCATCTCCACTGGTCCGTCCGCACTCTGCCATACCGCATAAAGAACCAACTTTTTCTCCTTTGTATCCTCCACTTTCAGCGTATAAGAAGACATTGCCTCCTTTGCATCACTTGTCAAAGCCCAGCCTGCCAAACGATACCCTTCTCTTGTAATACCCGAAGTCGGAAGTGCCACTTTTGCACCTGCTTCATAAGAAACCGAAGCAATCGTTCCCGTTCCGCCATTTCCATTATACTCTACTGCATACAATGGACTCCACACCGCATATAGCGTAATTACACCCTCCGCTGCATCGCCTTTATCCACTTTATAAGAAGCCAATGCATCTGCTGCATCCTTAGTCAATGCCCAACCTTTCCAGACATATCCCTCTCTCTTCAATGCCTCCCCAGAAATCAATTCCACTTCTGCTTCAGCAAGATAAGAACCCGCTTCCGTCTGAAAACCTTCCTCTGCCGTACCGCCATTTAAATCATAAACTACCCGATAATTTACATCCTCAACCCAAACCGCATAAACAGCGATTACATTCTTTTCATCTGCATTAGACGCCACAGCCGCAACCGAATCCACAACATCCGTAGAATCCGCTGCCAAAGCCCATCCTAAGAAAGCAAATCCCTCTTTTTTTGGTTTTTCCGAAGAAAGTACAATCGAATTTCCCAATGTATACTCTGCCGTATCCTCTACAGTCCCTGTTCCACCCTGCAGATTATAAGAAACCATATACTTCTCCGTAGGTTCAGCCGCAGTCCCCTCGATTACAATGGCATTTAAAAATGTTCTATTTTCTGAACCTTCTGGTCGAATTTCTTTTACTTCAACAAATCCATCCTCTTCCAAAGTAACCGTTGCTGTCTTTTTGATATCTTCTGCACTATTTGGTTTTGTCTTTCCAACACTACCCAGATCTTCCCCATTTATAGAAACAGTATTATCACCAAAACTTCCACCCACTCCGGCATACACATCCACTACATAAGTACCTGCTACCAAATTTACCTTAAAACCAATTTCACCAGATGTAGTATAAGTATAATCTTTACATGCATCAAATAAGCTAGAGTTATCTGTTACTGCACTCCCGACAGTCGTTCCCTTATCATTCTTAAAACCAGTTCCTGCCGACAGCCCATACCCTATCGTATCATCATATTCTGACGTTGTGATCACAGTAAAACCATCTGCCGCTCCAGATTTATTACTAAAATCAAATTTTACAGAAACACTGCTTCCACTAACCACATTCGCCATAATATGTTCTTTTCCAGCAGCTTTTTCTTGCTCCTCTGCAGAACGTTCTCCTGTTAAAGACCCCAATTTCGAATCCGCCATTACAGGAGCAGCCGCCGTTGACACCAACATAGATGCACTTACTAAAAAAGACAACACTCTTTTTGCTAACTTCTTCCCATACATTACGCTTTTTTCCTCCTTTTCTTACAAAATAATAAACAATTTGCCAAAACAACATCTTTTACATAAAAAACCAATATCTTCCCATATTGGTTTTATGCAAAATCCACATTTCTACCCTCCTCTTCTTTTATTTTTTAGCAAATATCACTAGTCTGTTTCTTTGCTCAATGTACTAAATTCCTTGCCAATTATCAATAATCAATATATTTTTTATTAAATTGCTATAAATGATTATATATTTTTTATGCAATATCACCAAATCATTTCAATTAAAAATTTCATAATAAATTATACCAAAAAACACCCTTTTTAACCCATTTATAAAATTTTCTAATATTATAGAAGAGAACGCTGATATCAGGATATAAAACAAACTTTTGAAAAAACTTAAATGCCATCCTCTTTTTTGTTCCAAAGCCAAGAAACAGCCAGATGCAAAAACGGTGAGCATCCCGTTTTGACTGCCATATGGGCGAATTGCCCCCCGGTCTATCTGGTTGGATGCACCACAATGCAGAAGTCTTAGAACTTCTTGCTTTTTGGAAACCGGAACAGCAGGCTGCTCACCGTTTTTGCATCTGGCGTCCCCTCCCCCGTCTTTTATCATAACATATCAACTTAAAATTTACTCACTTGCATAAACCCCCAAAATAGAGTATGATAAAAATACTTTTATAAAAACGAGGTGAATCCCAATGAACAATCAAGACAACCCAAATACCAAAAAAATAACAAAAACAGAAAAAACAGAAACAGATGAAACAATTAACTACGAAATCGAACTTTTAAAAATTTACCTAGAAGATCTAAAATCAATCCCCCCAGCCGATGAGCTTCTAAAAAAAGAACTGATGCAAGCCGCCTCAAGCGGAAAACAAGAAGCCAAAAAACAACTTGCCGAACTCTATCTTATGCAGGCAGTTCAACTTGCAGCATCCTACCGTGGACAAGGAATCGGACTTGCCGACCTAATCCAAGAAGCCAACATAGGACTAATGGAAGCCCTATCAGAAACTCCAATTACCGAAAAGAAAATCCTATCCTCCATAGAAACGGCTCTAAAACAAGCCATAACCCAAGAAAACAATGCTTCTAAAATAGGAAATCAACTTGCCGAACGCCTAAATCTCCTCTCTGACACCGCAAAAGAACTCGCCAGCCAAAGAGGAAAAGAACCAACTATAAAAGAACTCGCCGAATATCTCCACATAACAGAAGAAGAAGTTCAAAACGATCTAAAACTCTCCCTAGACGTTCTAAGTGCAGCGGATTCCTATTCCAAATCCAAAAACACCTAAAAAATTATAGAAAAATAAGCAGCGGTCTATCCCAGCTTCACTCTCACTTAGCATGTAGACCTCTGCTTCAATTCCAACATCCCTTCAGCACTTCTCCTCCTCAAACAGCAAAACCTCCCCCTCTGCCTCTCCAAACCAAGTCCGACTCAAAACCGTAAATCCTGCTTTTCCATTCGTAGCTTCATTAATCTTCTTCTGAATTGCCCCTTCCTCCCCTAAAGGTATCAGCAATTCCACCCTTACCATATCACTATATTCACTATGTAAAATCAAAACTCCATCCTTCCCGGCAATATATTGAATCTTCCCAATCCCGCTATAATCCGTATCAACCTGTAAACGAATCCCCAAACACTTTTCCACCAGCACACTATTCCTCAATCCAGCCTTTACTGCCCCAGAATATGCCCGAACCAATCCCCCTGTCCCCAACAAAGTTCCGCCAAAATACCGTGTCACCACCACAGCCATATTATGAATCCCTTCCCCCAATAAAACCTCCAGCATAGGACGCCCCGCAGTCCCGTTCGGTTCTCCGTCATCACTGCATCTTTGAAGCTCCTGATTTCTTCCAATTACATAAGCACTGCAGTTATGAGTAGCATCCCAATACTTTTTCCTTACCGCTTCCAAAAAAGAAATCGCCTCCTCCTCCGAATTTACCGGAAAAGTAGTAGCAATAAACCGGGATTTTTTTTCAACCAATTCCGCCTCTCCGCCCCGATAAAGAGCCTTATAACAAGTTTCCATTTTCACATATCCTTTCTAAAATAAATCATCTGCATTTATTCCAAACCATTATACCACAACAAAATCATATCATAAACCTACACTTTTAAACACTTTAATTAGGCTTTTAGGAGTAGATTTGCTTTCACCGGACGCCAAAGGCGGTTCTTTTTTTGTTCCGGGGTCAAGAAACAGCCAGATGCGAAAACGGTGGGCAGCCTGCAGTGACTTTGGAAAAAAGTTAGAAGTTCTTGGACTTCTGCTCGAAAAACTAAGATTTTTTTCACATCCTGCTTTCATGCAGGGTGTGAAAAAAAAGGGGCGTG
>CAJUGZ010000142.1 GCA_910585855.1 uncultured Lachnospiraceae bacterium
TGCTAAGCGCAAGCGGGCCCGGAATAGCACTCCATTTGAATTTCGGCGTCCCCTTCCCAAAAAACAATTATTATAAAGTATTATTGTTCGACAAAACTTTCTTTTTATGATAGAATATGAGAAAATATGCAGCAGTAAGAATTTTAACAAATCTATAACTGCTAGAAGATCGAATGAAGAAGAAAGAGAGGCAGATATGAATAAAATACAGATATTGATAAAAGCAGGTTATGCAGGATTTATGATTGGAATAGGAGGGATTGTTTATTTGTCTGTAGAAAATAAGATAATTGCTTCCCTGTTGTTTTCATTTGGACTATTAACTATCGTAACGCAAGGGTTTTATCTTTATACAGGAAAAATTGGATTTATAAAAAAATGGAATGAACTTTTGGATATGGCTGTAATTATTGCAGGGAATTTTATAGGAACTTTTATAGCGGCATGGATAGCTAATATGGCTCATTTAAATATTTCCAGTGCTGAATTAGTGGATAAAAAATTAAATAATAATATATCTAATATTTTTTTATTATCTGTATTGTGCGGAGTTATGATGTATTTGGCAATCGATAATTTTAAGAAAGCAAAAAATATTTTATTTATTATAGCACCTGTTATGATATTTATTTTGTCTGGTTTTGAACATTCGGTAGCCAATATGTTTTATTTTCATTTGGCAGGTGTTTATCATTTAAAATCTTTGGGTTATCTTTTGATTATGCTGTTAGGCAATGGAATTGGAGCAAAATTATTTGATTTAAAATCGGAATAAAAAAGAATTTTATGGGATCGGCAGCCTATGATAAGATATGATTTAATAAAAAGAATACTATTTTATCATAGGCTGCTGCTTTTAAAATTTTATTTTCTAAAGTGTATTAGAAATAATTCGAATTTCTCTTAACGCACGAGAAAAGGTAACATTTCGCCGTTCGGTGGAAAGTACTTCACTAAGTCCATTCATAATAATATGAGAGCAAGGATAGACCATTCCAGATATGATAATTTTTCCTCGTGCGGATCGTTCTCGAATATCTGCCATATTTTCTCGTTTAGCAGTTAATTGATTTAGCTGCATCCTCTGTTTTTTTTGCTGAACCAAAAGATCTTTTTGCTCTGTAATGAGAGCAGAGGAAGACTGCTGCCCAAGGCGGAAGTTGACTCGCTCTAAATCTCGTTCAATTCTGCGGAGCGTATCGCTTGTTTCTTCAATAACAGTATCTAATTTTTCCATTGCAGTTTTAAAATCTTCTTCCATACCAATGACTAGTTTGGTATCCATACCAACCCGATTTCCAATCGTAGAGGCTTGAATTTCCTCTACAGCCGTAACCGATCCGCCCAAGATAGAACCACGTGTACCGGATACGATTACGGATTTTCCAGAAAAGATATTGCAGTTTAAAATTGCATTAGCGGATACATTGCCATTTGCCTGTACCATGGTCTGTTCTAAAAATTTTGCCATAACATTTCCTCTTGCATAGATTCTGCCGCTGCCAGAACCCTGCATTCCGTTTTTTAAAAGGACATCTTTTCCAGCAATCAGCGTGGCAATTTCTACATGACCATTTACCGTAATATTTCCAGTTGTTTTTACGGTGACATTAGAAAAAACATTTCCTTTTACCAGTACATCTCCATGAAAGACCAAATCTCCTGTGGTAGCCTCTAAATTTTCTACAATAAAGACAGGAACGACATGCAGTTCGCCGTTTTCTAAACTGACTTTTCCTTCAATATTGGCATAATATTCCTGTCCTTCTGGTTCATAGTCAAAGCCTTTTCCTGTCAGTTTTGGAAGTTCTTTTCCTTCGATTGCTTTTAAAACACGCCCGTAGATATCCATACCGTCTTTATGTGGACAAGAAGCGTGATAAGTTGCTAGAAGCTGATCTTTCATGGTTAATTCAAATTTTCCAAGTGTGTTGTAATCAACCGATCCGTCTTTTAGTATAATCGGTTTGGTTTCTGGATTTGTATTGAAATGAAATTCATAGTAGCCGTCTTTTCCATGGGTTGGAGCAACTCCTTTGGCGATTAAAACTTCCTCATAATAGCAAGATCCGTTTAAAATATTGGTCAATACGGTTTCGTCGATTCCGTAGACAATACCGTTGCCTTTTAAGAAGTCTAAAATTTCTTCTCTTGTATAAGGGTTTTCAAGTCGTTTTTGTACCATAAGGTGTGCCGTTAAATAATCATCACTGACTTCTAGTAAAAAATGTGCAGATTCTAGTTTGGCGGGTATTTCTTCTTTTGTGGGTTTTTCTGTGGTCTTTGATTTGCGAACCTTTATTTTCTGACCAGAGGAATTTTCTACATATTCATATCGGCTGGAAGGAAGGAAGGAAACATTCGAAATCTGGGAGGAAGAGTCTTCCTCTACTTCCCGGATAATAATTTTATCAGAAGAATGGTCTTTTGCTCTGGTAATATGGATGCGGTCGTCTACATCATTCATAATTGAGTGAAAAAGTTCATCATTGTAAGATTTGTTTGCCATAGTATCACACTCCATTTTATTTATTCTGTTATCTCTTTTTATTATAAAATGAATTTGGAAAACTTACAAGAAAGTTCTGTCATAAAATCAAAAAAATCTGACAAAGTAGGTCGAAATGTGGTATGATAGGAAAGGATGACAGCAAAAAAATAAATTTTAGTGCAGAAAGGAAGCGTGATAGGGTATGCCGTCATTTTATACACATGTAATATTTGGAATGGAGAATTATAAAAAATTAGAGGAGGGGCAGTTAAAAGAGGTTCTGCAAAAACATAGAAAAGCATATACACTTGGGCTTTTAGGACCAGATATTTTTTTCTATAATTTGCTGGATGCACCGCTTGGAAAGAAAAAGCCGGGGGAAATGCTTCATTTATTTCGTACAAATCGTTTTTTCGGAAATTTAATAAGCGGGATCGAAAAAATGGAGGGGGAAGAGAGAGAGGCTGGAATTGCTTATTTTACAGGATTTATTGGTCATTATCTTTTAGATGTGCATTGTCATCCTTATGTTTATTCTAGCATTGACAGAAAAAATCCGATTAAAGAAGTTGGGGAACATTTTATGTTAGAAGCTGCGATGGATGTCTATTTTTGCAGAAAATATTATAGAAAGAATCCAATTGCGATTCCTTCTGTGCCATTAATTCGGATTTCAAAAACAGAGCGGAAAGTAATTAGTCAGTTGGTGTCGAAAGCTTATAATCAGACATATGGATTTCCGCATTTGTCGATTGCTTCTCTTCGGTTTGTACTGGCTTTAGGACCAATTGCTATGAGGGCATTAAGAGATCGGTACAGAAGGCGTGAGAGGCTGCTTCGTTTTTTAGAGGAGAGGGTGTTGGGATTTCCCTTTTTATCTCCTATGTTTGTAAATAATCGGCGTTATGGAATCGGGAGAAAAGAGTTTTCTATTTTTCAAAGATTGTTTGCGGAGGGGCGGAAGGAGTATGCCGATCTTATGCCGGATTTAAATCGGTTTGTAGTGCAAAGAGGAGAGGAAGAGATTAAGAAGGATATTCTGAGGAAGTTAAAGAATCGATCGTATCATACTGGGGAAGAGTGTGAGGCTTTTCCTTGGGGATAGAAGGGAGGGGAGAACGCCGAAAGCCAAAGGGAGCTCTATTCCGGACTCGGTGCAGACCTTCCTTCCGATTTTGGCGTCCTCTTTATGGAGTGGTTGGGAGGAGAGTGTATTTTGATTTTATGTTTAGGAGGAAATTGGTATGTTGTATAGAAATCCTATTATTCCCGGATATAGTCCGGATCCTAGTATCTGTCGGGTTGGAGAGGACTTTTATTTGGTGAATTCTACTTTTGAGTTTTTTCCCGGTGTGCCGATTTATCATAGTAAAAATTTGGTAAACTGGGAGTTGATTAATTATTGTTTGACTAGACCGTCTCAGCTTTATTTGGAGGGATGCCGAAATTCTGGGGGGATTTATGCTCCTACGATTCGGTATCAAGATGGAATGTTTTATATGATTACAACAAATGTAACGGATAAGGGAAATTTTGTTGTTCATACAAAGGATATCTATGGGGATTGGTCAGAACCGGCTTGGATTGATCAAGGAGGGATAGATCCTTCTTTGTTTTGGGATGAAGACGGGATTTGTTATTATTGTTCGACTGGGGTGTTGGATGGAGTGAGGGGGATTGTAGCTTTTCGGATTGATCCAATTAGTGGAGAGATTTTATCGGAGAAGCATCTGATTAGTCAGGGATGTGGCGGACAGTGTGCAGAAGGTCCTCATATTTATAAAAGAAATGGCTGGTATTATTTGATGCTGGCAGAGGGTGGTACGGAGTATGGACATCGGGAAACGATTCAGCGGGCAAAGGAGGTTTTTGGACCTTATCAGCCAGCCCCTTTGAATCCGATTTTGACACATATGGAATATAAAAAGAGTGAGATTCATGCGACGGGACATGCAGATTTGGTGGAGGATCAAAACGGGAGGACTTGGGCTGTTTTTTTGGGAATCCGTAAGTTTGGGCATCCTCTTTTACATAATCTTGGACGGGAAACTTTTTTAGCGCCGGTGACTTGGGATAAGGAAGGGTGGCCTATTATTGGAAATGGCGGCAGAGTGGAGCTTGTGATGGATGAAGCTTTGCCTGCTAAGACAGAGCCGGTTGATCATAGCCGCTGGTTTGATTTTGGTGTTGCACCGCTTGGAAGAGAATTGTTTTATACAAGAAATCTGATAGAGGAGCATTATCGATTGGATACGGAAAAAAAGGAATTGATGCTGATTGGAACAAAAGTTTCGATTAATGAGGCAGGGGCTTCTCCTACTATTTTAAATCTTCGGCAGCCGGATTTTGATACAGCAGTAACAGTATGGATTCGGGCAGAAGTATGTACAGCAAAACGATGTGGAATTTCTGCTTATTATAATAATGACTATCACTATGATCTCTATCTTGGAAAGGAAAATGGGGAAACTTATATTGGGTTTTATAAACATATTCATGATTTTGGGATGGAGATTACAAGGATTTCGATTCAGGAAGAGGGTACTTTGCAGCTTCAGATACGGACAAATCGAGAAGGGTATTGGTTCTTTTATAAGAAAGAAGGGGAAATCGAATTTACCCGAATTGGATTTGGACATATTGCTGGGCTTTGTACAGAGGGAACTATGAGTATGACTTTTACTGGGACGTTATTTTCTTTGTTTTGTGAGGATGGAATCGGTGTTTTTGAAAAGGGATTTGAAATGAAAGTGGCAAAAGATGTAATAGAGGATAAAGAAAATGGACAGAACTAAAAAATAGGATAGGAATAGGCAGGTGGTTTAGATTGTATCGGTTGGTTATTTTTGATATGGATGGAACGATATTAGATACATTGGAGGATTTGACAGATAGTGTCAATGCTGCATTGAGGCAGTTTGGATTTTTGATGCGCAGTAAGGAGGAGGTTTGTGGTTTTGTTGGAAATGGAATCTATAAGTTAATAGAGAGAGCTGTTCCGAAAGGGACAGCGTTAGAGAAAATTGATGAGGTTCATAAGGTGTTTAAAGAGTATTATAGGGAACACTGTGCAGAGAAAACAAAGCCTTATTCCGGGATTTATGAATTATTAGAGGAACTTCGAAAAGCCGGGTGTAAAACGGCGGTTGTTTCCAATAAGGCAGATTTTGCAGTACAGGAGCTTTGCAGGAAGTATTTTGATGGATTATTTGATGTGGCAGTTGGAGAGAGAGAGGGAATACTTCGCAAACCTGCTCCAGATTCGGTATTGGAAGTATTGAAGCAATTAAATATAGAAAAAGGAGATGCTGTTTATATTGGGGATTCGGAGGTGGATATTGAAACGGCTTGTAATGCTGAAATGGATGAAATTGCAGTGACATGGGGATTTCGAAAGAGGGAATTTTTAGAAGAAAAAGGAGCGAAGCGGATTGTTGATAAGCCAAAGGAGATTGCAGAAATAGTATTGAAAGGATAGGATACAAGGAGGAGGTTATGCCAAAGGAAGAGAAAAAATGGAATTCTCGTTTTATAAAATATATGGATATGATTGTGAATCACCCAAATTATAAAGGATTGCCTATTAAAAAGAAAGAAGATGGATCTTATGGGTGGGTTGCGCCTGCAAAATCTAAAATTGGTCAGGCAAGAATAGAGTGGTGCGATGCAAAGGCAATGGAGCTTGGAATTGAGAAACGTGCAGGAATGTATGCAGAAGCAATGCTTGCAATTCATCCAACGAAACAAAAAGTATGCCAAATTTGCGGAAGATCTATGTCTTTGTATTATTATTATCCCAATGCAAATTTTTTAAAATCATTAAATAAAACGTTTTCTTGTGAATTTACAGAGTGTGATCATATTAGTGACATATGGGATAAATTGATTATCAGAGGAGTTAAGGAGCAAAAGATTGCTGATTTTTTAATAAAAAAGGGAGATCTTGATTTAGATTCATTGCAGGCAACAAAGGAAGAAATTATTGATGCAATGGAATTTGCCTGCAGAAAAGGAGAAAAAAAGTGTCTTGGTCCCGGTGCGATGTCTAATTTTCCGGATCGCTATGATGGTTTTCACAGTTATAATCGATGCTGCCGTGCCACACAAGATAGTGGTCGTTCAAAAGAGAATTTGAAGTCGTATACGAAAGATAGACGTGCTTATGAATATTGGAGTGATGGAAATATTCATGCTGCGAATCAGTTTATGGGAAGTTCGTTTTTTGACGGAAGATCAGCCGATCATATTGGACCAATTTCGCTTGGATTTATTCATGATCCAAGATATCTTCAGCCCATGAAGACAGGTGATAATTCGTCAAAACGTGACAGGCTTCAAGTGGAAGATATTGAAAAAATAATAGAAATAGAAAAGCAAACAGGAATATGTCCGATGTCTTGGTATTCTAAGAAAATTTGGAAATTTATAAAACAAAATTATGCACAGAATAAAGAAAAAGTTTCTGGAGTTTATAGAGATGCTTTAAAGCAGAATATGGCAAATTTTATGTATATTCTTTGGTATATTCTTGAAAATTGTTTGGAGCAGGGGGAGGAGTTTTTGGTTAAGGCTTTTTTAGAACCAAATTATTCTTATTTTGATTATTCTTATGAATTTAATAAAAGAGGAGAAATAGTAGAAGAAAAGCCACGGCATTATACCGAACGGAATCAGAATGAAAAAGAAAGATATAGAAGAGTTGCAATAGATTCTGTTTATGATTATAATAAAAAAAGCAATCGTAATCTGACCCCGTTTTTGACAGAGAATGAAAATTTTTTGTTAGAGAAAATATGTCAAAAAATAAATACTGGTATAGATTTTTTAAATATAAAAATAAAAGTAATTGATTTAATAGAAACAGTGGAGAAACGAATTATTTTCTCTCTTTGATATCTAGAATAAAATTATATATTAAGAAAAGAGATGCTGTATTATAAAGAATACAGCATCTCTTTTTCGGTTATTTTTTGTGGATCAGTAATCAGTTTTAGATATTGTTCCGCTTTTATATTTCCTTTTAAGAAATTTAAGATAGCAGAGGTATAGGAACTGGAGTATTTTGCATTTTCATTACATTCTACATTTTCTAAATCATAGATTGTTTCGTAAGCAGAAATTTGTTGTTCTTTATTTGGAGTAATTGGCAGCGGAAAAATATCTTTTGGAGGAATAGAAATATCTTTTCTGGTACATAAAAGAATAACACGTTTTCTTTTTTGAGGGATACCATAATCACTAGCCATTAGCTTACGTCCTTCAATAGAATATCCTAATTCAGAAAATAATTCGATAATGTTTTGATAAGTTTCGCCTCCTTGATAGCTTAAAATGCCTTCTACATTTTCAAATATAATAATTTTTGGATTTATTTCAGATACAATAGTAACAAAATCTTGAAAGAGCTGGTTTCTTGGATCATCTTTTTTTCGAAAGCCAGCCATGGAAAAACCTTGACAGGGAGGTCCGCCGCAGATAATGTCTGCTTTTTTGCTTTTTCCTGATAAAATAATTTTTGTTTTTATTTCTGAATTAGTAATATCTCCACATAATACAGGGATTTCGGGAGAATTTGCTTTTAGGGTAATACATGCATTTTCAGAAATATCATTTGCCAGTATAGTGTGGATTCCAGCTAATTTAAAACCATAAGTCATGCCTCCTGCACCGGAAAACAGATCGATGGAAGTGCAGCATCCAGTTTTTTCTTTTATGGCTTTTCCTATTTGATAAGCTAGTAGGACTGGTACAGCATTTCCTACTTGTTTTAATAGATCTGTTTTGTTTCCAAAAAAAATATAATGATCTGGAAAGCATTGAAATCTAGCCGCTTCACGAACACTGAGAACTCTTTCTTTTACAGGATGAATATAAGTTCCGTTTCCCGGACGGTTAAAATAAGTAGTAATCGTGTAAGATGGTTTGGTATAATCGATTCTGCCATAAAGGGTTGTTCTTCCGCCTGTTTGAGTAATGCGGGTTAGACGTTTGGACTTTTGAATGGTTTCCTGTGGAATATCTTTCCAGTTTCCGCCTTGTGGGACGGATTTTATCATTTCTAAATCTAATTCGCTTAATTTAAAAGTAGTGTGGTTTATAACTTCATTAGAAAGTATTTTTTGATATTTTTTTATTATACATTCTGCTGTTTTGCTGTTAAATTTAGAAAGAGGAAAAGGGTATGTCTGAATTTTTTTATTTTCTTTTAGTATTTCTTCTGCTTCTGTTCTAGAGAGATTTGGCAGCAAAAATTTTAGATCAGTAAAAAATCGATCGGTTAGATCGGATTGTTTTATGGAATCCGTGATATGATATGCTTCGGCTGTATATTGTTCAATTTTGTCAAGAATAACCGGGTCTTGGCTTTTTTCATATTCCATTGCCAACTGTGTAATAATAGGCAGTTTATCAGAAGAAACAGGAATCGGAAAACAGTCGATTTCATAATTATTGATATGGTTGTTGCTGCTTGTTAATTGAAATAACCAGTTTATAATTTTGGTATTGAGTAAGCCAAGGAGTGTATATATTGTAATTCCATATGGATTTGGATTGACTGCTATAAAATTGCAGGAGTTTCCTAATATATAATTTTTGGAAATCTTAGCAAAGGTAATGCGGCGCTTTTTATGTATATTGGAGATCTGCTGACAAATAATACGATCTCGTTGGATATAATCTAGTTTTTTTGTTGTCAAAAGAAAGTCTTCTGAAACATACTCACACTGTTTGAGATCTACTAATTGATAGTATCCAATATTTCTGCCACGAAGCAGAGGATATGTGGTAGGCTGATTGACAATATATTTTTTATTTGCCGTTAAATCTAATTCCCCACGTAGATTTATAATAAATGGCAGATCTTTTATAGTAGGATGACTTCGTATTTTTTGCAAAATAGGATACTCTGTTTTAGATAAAGCAAGAATTGCATTGCCTGTAGAGGGATTTATAATATCTTGAATAGCAACAGTTACAGATGATTCTGGATTTTTCCAATCACCTTTTTGGATGGAAATGGTATCTGTTGTACAGCCTTTTTGAATAAAAAATGTGGACAGTGCCTGCTGTGCATCGCTTAATCCGTTTTTTTCTCCTATAATTTTTATAGATTTTAATTGCATATCCATTAAGATATGGGTTCGTAATTTTTCACAGGTTTTATCAGAAAGAATAGAAGAGGGAATTAAAAGACAGATACAAGCATTATTATTTGTATAGTTATCAATAATTTCTTCCACAAATATTTTATAAAGGTTTAAAGTACCATTGACAGCATATTTAAAGTTTTTTGATACAAGTTTTGCAATTTCTGTATATTTTATTTTTTCTTGCTGATAGTTGTATTCATCTATATAGTGTTCTTTTTCTGCTTTTAAATTTTTATAGGGAGGATTGGTAACTACAATATCAAATCCATCTTTTAAAATATCATTTTCAAAAACATCTGTGATTTTTAGATAAGACGGTGATTCTTTTGTTACATCAATCAGTAATCCTGTTTTAATATGCTTAGTAAAATAGGATTCTTCTAATTCAATATTCCAATAAATTTTTACAAATTCTTTTAAGAGTGTTTGGTATTCATTTCGTGCAGAAGAGTAAATTTCTGCTATATAAATATTAGAAAGCAAACATTGGATTTGTTCTGAATTTAAGGAAAGTTTACTTATCTCATGTAAATAGGAAAAGATAAAATTGCCTGTACCTGCACAAGGTTCTAAAAATCTATAATTCCAAATAGGCTGATTTTTATGGAGCAGATAGCAGACAAGTTCTTTCATTATAAGATTAGTTAATGGAAAGGGAGTATAATAGCTGCCTGTTCTTTTTCTTTCAAGCGGGTGAAGGGAGGATTCAATATTTTTACTGGATAATTTAATTTTTTCCCATAAAATTTTTTTATAATCCATAAATTTTTCTCCTATATTCGTATAAAATTTGCTTTGATTATAGTATAATTTGCAAGAAAAATCAATGAGAAAAAGATAAGCAAATGGCAAAGTTATTTATTTACAGTTCCCTAGTAAGTTTTTGAAGGGGGACGCCAGATTCGAAAACGGTGGGCATCCTGCTGCTCTGGTTTCCAAAAAGCAAGAAGTTCTAAGACTTCTGCGTTGTGGTGCATCCAACCGGACAGACCGGGGCGCAATTCGCCCTCATTTCAGCCGAAACGTAATTGGTGTAAGGAAGGATTTTATCAACTATAAGAAATCCTCTTTTCTATCATCCGGGTTAAACACACCCCTTTTTTTTCACACCCTGCATGGAAGCAGGATGTGAAAAAAATC
>CAJUGZ010000143.1 GCA_910585855.1 uncultured Lachnospiraceae bacterium
GCGTCCCGGTCTGTCCGGTTGGAGAAAGGAAAAGGCAGAAGTCTTAGAACTTCTTACTTTTTGGAAACCGGAACAGCAGACTGCCCACCGTTTTCGAATCTGGCGTCCCCCTCCTAAAAAAACATTCCACTTTTATCAAACTTTTTATCTTGATTTTTTATCCCAATTTTCTATCTCAGCAGAAATACATTCAAACAAATACTCATCATATAAATTCGTCCGTTTTGGAATATCCTCTTTTCGAAACTTACATTGCTCTTTATCATAAGCAGAAAAAGGAAATAAATCCAATCCTCCGGCATTAGTATATTGATTTTCCAGCGCATTTAGCCAAAATGTTACAATATCCTTACTATTCGTAATCCCATAAGGCTGACTATACCCCCCAACTGCTGTTTCTAAAAGTTCTTTTTGAAAATCCTCTTTTGAAAATCCTCCTTTTTTATTCTCCATTTTTTTCTTTAACCGGCGATTTGTCAATGTAATTAAATTTACTACATTTGCTCCGGTATAAAACATATATTTTTTCTGTTCTTTTGCATACCCTGTAATTTCCTTTAAAAACACTGCCGCCGCTTCCTGATAGTCAAATTCTCCATATAAACTACCCCCTGCCCGTCTTTGTGCCTCTTTCATATGCAGTTCAAAAATCTGAATTAATTCTTTATAAGTCGGCAGAAAAACACAAAATCTCATATCAAAACGTCCATCCCGCAATAACTCTGGTCTTAAATTCGCTACACTATTACTCGTAGCAAAAAAGAAAATCTGTTTTTTATTTTCCTGCATCCAGTCCAACAATGCCGTAAAAATATTCATCTTTACATCATTGCTGCCCTTTTCACTATTTTGATCAAACGTCTTTTCAATCTCATCAATCAATACAATACAAGGGGCAAGGGCTTCAATCCGTTTGCGGCAGCGTTTGAAATTTGCTTCCGAATCTCCTACCAGACTTCCTAACAGGTTGTCCATACGAAACTGCACCAAAGGTACATTTCCTTCCAATCCTCCCATTTGCTCTGCCGCTTTTTTGGCAGCCTGTGTCTTGCCGCTGCCCGGTATTCCAGTCAAAAGCACTCCTTTGGGCGGTTCATTTCCGTATCGGCGTGCTGTTTCTAAATCTAAAAATTCTTCTTTTATTTCATTAATCCAATCTAAAAATCCTTCCATTCCGGCTATCGGGCTTCCCGGTTCTTTCATCGTTACGGTAGAATCTCTTTTTGCCTCTTCTTTTTTTAATTCAACTACCTTTCTTTTTCTGGCTTTTTGAATCTGATAAAGATTTGCTTCAATTCCGCTTTTATCCTCCGATCTGCCAAAAAAACTTCCAAATTCCGCCTGCAAATCTGCCAGAATCTCCTGTATCCCTCTTGCCGAAATCCCCTTAAAATCTCTTGCTGCTTCATAAATCCGCTTTTGATCTATGATATCTAGTTCTGTTTTCTTTCGATAAGAATATTTTTCTTTTGTATACTCCTTAGCTGCTTCTGAGAATAAAAATTCTCGGATATCCTCTTCGTCCATTTCCGGCACATCAATTATCTCAATCTCACTTTCAAATCCTTCCGGCAGCTTTATTATTGGACTGACTAAAAATAATACAACAAACCTTTTATAGTTTTGTTCTTCCTGTTCTGCTGCCCATAAAAACTGCTTTAAAAAATGTGCGGCAGCGGATTCCCGAATAATATGAAAATCATTCAGCAAAAAAAATACGGGATATGCCGGAAAAGAACCCTGTTCTCTACTGACTTTGTTTTCTTCTCTGTGAAAAATTCCTTCTGGAATATAGAAATGATCTTTTAAAGGAAATACTTCATAGGCATCTGCCAATACCCCATTAGTAGAAGCAACCCGAAATAAAGTATCCCGATTGGCTGTCTGCAGGATTTTTCCAAGTGTTCCGTCTACACTGTTTTGCAAAATTCCTTTTAGTGTATCTGCCATTTCTGCAAAAACAGACTGTAAAATATTTCTGTCCTCTGTAATAAAATATACAATATGTCTATGCTTCTCCATTAACATAGAAAGACGCTTTTCAATTTCTACCATTCTTGACATCTGTTGCACCTCTTATAAAATATGGCGTTAATCCCTCTATATAGTCCTCTAATGACTGATAAATATTTTGAAGAATTGTTGTATAAATTCTGCTTACTGCTTCTTGTGTCTTACTGTCAATCTGTGTTCCTAATTTATTTAGAATCTCCTGCTTATGCCTTTTAATATGATCCTGAATTTTTATTTTTTCCTCTTTTGATAACTCTGTATTCCATCCAATCTCTCTTGAACCTAAAAACCGAAACAGATTTCGAATCTTTTGCTTGGTATCTAAAAGATCAAATAAATAAATTTGAATCTGCTTTAATTCTCCTTCAAATGCCGTTAAAATCTCTTCCTGCTGCATCTGATACTCATACTCACTATCTGCTTTTGGAAATAATTTATGAAAATTTTCCTTTAATATCTGATTTAATTCCTTTATAATCTGCTCACGCTTCATAAACTCTCCTAGATCACTTCTTACCACATCAATCGGAATATGATACGTAATCTGAACCCAATCATGCAGTGTCTTCATAGAAGAATTTTCTACCCACTGTTCAATCTGCCTGATATAAACTTCCTTCCAGATTTCTTCTTTGCAGGTTGTACGAATCTGATGGTTAATCTTTCCTCGTACTGCTTCTAACTTTTTTTCAATATACTGTTTGATTTTCATTTGTTCCTGATATTTTGTCAGTTCCACATATCCCATATAAGCCAACCCTCTAGAAACAGAAAAACGCCTTGTCAAAGAGGGCTGCTCTAGCTGAATCTGATTTTGTTCTACCTGAAAGACCTCTTTTACAATCTCTTGTACAAAAGGCATTACTGTAGCTCCTCCGGTTAAAATAATTCGATCTACCTTTAACTCCTTTTGTGTTTCCTTTTCTATACATCTAGCCTTTGCTCCCAAAACAAATGCCTGAATTGCATCCCAAAAACTGGCATAATCTTCTGTATGATTTCCTCCAAACCGATCTTCTTCATCTAAATAACTTCGTTCTACCCGCACCGGCATCTTTCGAATAGCAAGATCCATAAAATCATGATCGATATCCCAGCGTTTTCTAGAAGAATTAATATAAATAGAATAACGATTGTCATCATAGGCTCGTTTTCCATCTGGACCAAAATAATCCTCTTTACGCTTTCGAAGTTCTATTGTGTGTACTCCTTCATTAAAATCAATTTTTGAAAGATTTGCAAGGTGTTCCCTTCTCCGCTGATCCACTGACATACTAGCTCTTTCCGCTTCTTTATCCAAATCTAAAAGGCAGATATCAAACATATTTTTTTCTATCATTCCTGCCCCCACTTGACGGCTGTACTCATAAATTACTTTTCCGTTTTTTACTGTTACACAGTCAAATGTACTGCTGCCCCCGTCAATTACTACAATCGTTTCTTTTGCATCCATATGTTCCCTATAATACTCGCTTGCCATCGCCGCTTCTGCTTCCGAATAGACAATTACATAAAGTTTTACCTTTATCTTTACTCCAGGTTCTAATTCCCACTCTTTTGCCTCTAATTCATGCAGGCTTCCCTGAAGAATTTCCTGATATTCCTTTGCATGACTTTCCCATGCATTGCTGGAAGGACGACCCACAAAAAGAAAAATTTCCTTCTCCTGCTGCCCTCTGCAATCCCCAAAAATAATTTTATTTTTCAGCAAATTTCGAACCAGACAAAAAAATGTCTTTTCCATTAAATAGCGATATGTCAAACCTCCCTCCATTTTTACTCCATAATTTTCAACCGCATCCTCGGGATTTTTCTTAAAATTTGTATAGATTTCTTCTGGATATTTTATCACTTCTTCTCCGATAATCTTATGCTCATCATTATAAGCAGTATAAGCCCATCTTGTATTATAATTATCCACCGTCAAATCCTCTAATCCTAACTCTTTATAACGCAAAGTAGCCAAACAGGCAGTCAATTCTCCCGCACCAAAATCAATTCCGACTACACTTACCTGATCCGGATTCTTTGGCTTTACACCAAAATATTTCCATATCGTTTCTTTTTTCATTTTATCCACCACTTTCCTCTCAGCTATCCATTCCAATATTTGTTCCAAATACTTCTAATTTACCATCTCTCTTGATAAAAAGCCCCGGATACCTGATTGAATTAGAATTGATCGGAATCATACGGTTTCTTAATTCTGAATTAGAATACTCTTTTAGTTCCTCTGCAAACATAGGATAAATTCCATTTCTCTCTAAAAGAATCCTTACCTCTTTTGCCAGTCTGCCAATTTCTTTTTTACTGATTTTATGCACCGTCTGAAGCTCTTCTAACTCCTCTAACATTCTTCCTAAATCCTCTACTACCTGTTTCTTTTGCAGAACAATTTTCTTTAACTCCGCTCTCCTCTCATCTTCCTTTAGATACCGTTCGATTTGATCAAAAGATTCCTGCTCAATCTTTTTTAAAATCTCTTCTTTCTCAAATTTTTTTCCCTGTTTTGGCAATACTATTTTCCCGTTTTGAAGTTCTCCTCCTCTTTTTTTCATCACTCCCGTCAACGGCTCAATAATTACATCCCAAATATAATAATCAATCCTTTCCTCTGTCTGTGATTCCATTTCTCGATCCAATCCAATTAAAATCTGCAAAGGCAGCACACTGTCATTAAAAAAATCTTCATATGCTTTATCTTCTTCATCTATCCTCCATAACATTTCCTGCAATTCCAAAAAATGCCCAATTAAACAGCTTCTATACTTTCCTTCTGCTTCTTTAAAAATTTGATTCTCCTTTTTTAATTTTATATTTTCCTGTTCTAATTTCTCATATTTCTCTTTCCATTCTTTCTTTTCCCGAGCCGTTTCTTCCTCCAACTTTTTATTTTCCATTTTTAACTCTTCATATTTTTCTTTCCACTTCTCTTTCGCCACCCGTTTTTTTACATTCATTTCTACAATCTGATCCAATTCTGCTTTTTTCAAAAGAATGGCATACTCCTGCTGCGATTGCTCAGAAGATATCAACTTTTTTTCCTGTCTGTTTCCTCTTCCCTCTAATTCCCTATATTTTTTTTGCAGTTCTTGATACCCTTCTCTATTAAAAATTTTTAACATATTTTTTACACCCCACAATCATCCATTCCAATATTTGCTCCAAACACATCCAATACCCCATTCTGTTCAATAAAAAGTCCCGGATACCGAATCGAATTTTCATTGACCGGAATATAACGTCTTTTTAATTCAGGATAAGAACTCAACCTCTGATCGGATGCAAACATAGGATAAATACTGTTTTTTTCAAATAATAACTGTACTCTCTGTGCCAATTCATAGATTTTCTTCTGATCTTCTAACGTACTTTTCTCTAACTCTTTTAACTCTTCTACAATACTTCCTAATCCCTGCACTACCTTTACCTTTTGAGAAACAACATTTCCTAATTCCAGCTTTCGTTCATTCTCCTGTATATAACTTTCTAATTCAGATTTTTGCAAATATACGCTTTCCTTTTTTATTCTTTCCGAATCAAATTCCTTTTTCGACACAGAAAGAAACAATTTTCCATTCACAATCTTTGCATTTGCCTGCTCTACTGCCCGGATCAATGGATCAGCAATCACTTCCCGCAAATAATAATCCATTCGATCTTCCGTTAAAGTATGAAAAGGAACTTCTGCAAATCCTAATAAAACCTGCAATGGCATAACCACCTTATGAAAAAGAGCCTCATATCCTTCTTTTGACTTTAACTCCCAAAGTTTTTGTTCCGTTTCGAGAAACTTTTTCTTTAACCTCTGCAGTTCACTATCCTCTGTCTTTTCTTTTTTTTCCTCTTTCTGCACAACTTCCTCTAACCGTCTTTTTCGCTCCGTTTCTTCCAATTTAGACTCTTTTTCCCGAATCTTACTTTTACAGATAAATGCAATACAAACAATTCCAACTACAAGCATTACAAATACAATTTCACCTGTCATTCCCTTCATACTATAATTACCTCCATTTCATTTTTTAGTAACATTCTCTCCACCTAAAAAAACTTAACTTACCTGCCTCACAAATTCAAAAAGGAGGACGCTGAAATCAAAAGAAAGGTCTATTCCGGGCCCGCTCTCGCTTAGCATTTCCTCGTAGCGGACACATAAGACGCTAAAATACAGCGTCTAAGTGCCGACGGGAAATGATGACCCTTCACAGACCTTTCTTTTGATTTCAGCTAGTTTTACCAGCCTCAAAACCACATAATTATAAAGATTTATAATAGTAGCCAGATATTCTTACTGCAAACGTTTACAATTATAATAAACGTCATAACTTTCTCACCTTGCCGGAAAGCCAGCACAGCAACAAAAGCTAATATAGTCTGTGAGAACACATAGCTAAAATCCAAAGGAAGGTTTGTAAAAGGTCACCATTTCCCATTAATATTTAGCATTACAGCAAACAGTTTACTATTTGCTGTCATTTTTCAATCTGGAGTACATAACCGAAAGACAAATAAATCTCTATGCAGGGTCATCATTTCCCGTCGGCACTTAGACGCTGTGTTGCTGTGTTTTAGCGTCTTAGTGTCCGCTATGAAAATAGGAAATGCTAAACGGAAGCGGGCTCAAAATAGAGCTTTATTTGGCTTTCGGCGTCCTCCCCAAGAAAACAAAAATCAGATTTATAGATCCAGTTCAAAACTCCCTATCTGTTCCCTATCTTCTCCTTCTATCAAATAATAAAGTTTTGACCGATATTTGCACACTTCAACAATCACTCCCTTAGCAGCAATCGGATATTTTAGGACTTCTTCTGTATCAAACCGACAAAAAAACAAATCCGTTCCAATCGCATATAAATAACCTTCCCGTTCGATATTTGCCGCACAAACTCCCTCTACCTGCCGTTTATCATCCATAATCCATGTTCCATTTTCTTTTAAAATTCCATATCGACAGATTCCTTCACTCCAAGTATATGCAGCTTTTACATCAGAAAACTCCGTAATTTTACTGCTCGATCCCAATTCCAACAAATTCCTGTTTTTGCTTCGAATCGCAGTAATACTGTTTAATCCTGCCCCTACCCAGCAAATCTTTTTCCATCCTTCCAGATTATCCTGCACATTACTTATCACCTGTCCGTCCTCTAGAAGCAGCAAATAAATACTGCCATACGCAGCCACCATAACAATCCTTACCTTTTCTCCCTTTAGCTTATCTTCTATTTCACACCTTATCGTTGCTTCTGTACACGCTGAAATCTCCCCCTGCTTCGTAAATGCAAGAATTCCAAGTTTTTCTGTATAGGCAAAAAAATCAATTTGCTCTTCTTTTGGAGAAAACTGTTTCCCCTGTTCGTTTACAATCGCTCCTTCTTTTAAATATAAAACCCCAGAAGCATAAGGATAGATACGAGAACTGATTCCTTTTTGTTCTGCCCCTTTTTTACTTTCAGACATATGTTCCAATTCCTGCTGTATCCATAATACATCCTCTCTTTTGATTTCCGCTCTAGGTCTTACCTGCAGCATAAGCAAAAGAAATAAAAAGAAAAAAGCTGCTTTTTTACAGTCCCATACAATCTGCTTTCGCTCTGTCAAATCTTGAATTATTTCCATATTTCTAGAATAAAAATCATTTCCTTTATGATCTTTACTCTTGATACTCCATGGCTTTAATACCTGCCTTAAACCATCCAAATCCCACCCATTGCAAGAATAAAAAGAAGAAATTCGCCTCTCCAATTCCTCTTCCTGATCTAGTTCTTCTAACAGTACTGCAATCTGCTCCGCCAAATCTGCTCCCTGTGCTGCCAAATCCCTCTGACAATCCAATAAAACTCCATTTTCAATATTTCCCCAAACCTCTTTTAAATCAAATTTTCCCTTAAAACTCTCCAAACTAATAATCTTTACCCCTCCGATTTTCATCTCCGTTCTCCTTTCTAACCAGAAACTCTTTTGTCAATCTTCAGAAAATAAAGGCTTTTCCCCTGCCTCAATCAACAATTCATCCACTTTTCCCTTTTCATAAATTCCATGTCGAATACAAAACGCAACTGTTCGATCCGTCAGATCATCTTTTGGCAGCAGCGAATACCCCGCCAAATTCACCAAATAATACATCTCCCAATAATCTAACTGTAAAATAACTGCCATTTTCAGTACATTTCGTTTATTTGTCTTAGCGTTTCTATTATCCCGCAGCCGATACCACAATGTCCGATTCATCCCTATCTCATTATAAACCTGTGCATCCGTTTTTCCGGCTCTATCCACAAAATAAATCAATTCCTTATAAAACTCTCTCCGAGTTCCCTGTGTCGTTTCCAACTCCTCTTTTAAAAGAACCTTTAGCTGATCCAATTTCAACGTCTTTTCCGACCAATGAAGTTCTTCCTCCAATATCTTTACCAACGCCTGCCCCAATGGCTGTTCTACCCCAATCTCTTCTACAATTCCTATCAACTGTCTTTCATCCAGCCGTGATAAAACCTGTACCAATAACTCTTTATCCGTAACCTCTTTTTCTTTTTCCCTATCCCTCATCCTCTCACCCCTCCAATTTCTCTAATCAATCTCTACATTTAGCTAACTCTATATCCTCCCTACCCAACAAACAACGCAATCTCCTCACGGGTCAACGTAGCTGGAAGCGGAAGGAAGGTCTATGCAGGGTCATCATTTCCCGTCGGCACTTAGGCGCTGTGTTGCTGTCTTTTAGCACCTTATGTGTCCGCTATGAAAATAGGAAATGCTAAGTGCAAGCGAACCCGGAATAGACCTTCCTTCCGCTTCCAGCGTCCCCCTTCGCCAATTTTGTAGAAAAAAAGCCACAAAGCACTCCTATTTTATCAGCACTCTGTGGCACCCACCCTTTTATTTTGCATCTTCAATCATATCAGCAACTCGCTTCTTCTCCTCCTCTGAAAGCAGATGAAACGCATCCAATATAATAGCCAGACCTTTCTCCATATGTGCAATCTCCAGTATATAACTGGTTTCATCATTCTTAATAATCGCCGGCGGAGGAAAGGTATCTTCTGATTCAATATCAAAAATCCCCTCCACTTCATCAACCCAAATAGCCAGCATTACATCCCCCACCACAGTAATCAGCAGACTGGTTGCATCAGTAGTCGGAATATCCTCCAAACTAAATTTACTGCGAATATTATAAACCGGAATCACACTTCCCCTTAAATTAATAATTCCTTTAATATAAGGCACACTGTTTGGAATTCGAACCACCTGCTGTCTTTGTGCCTTCTCTATTCCCTGTACTAATTCCACATCAATTCCATATCGCTCATTTCCAAGATGAAACAAAATCACTCTTTTTTCCATCAAATATCCTCCCATCCATCATTCCTTTCGATTCAGCCATCTTAAATAAGCTCCAATAAACGGATCTAAATCTCCGTTTAACACTTTCTCTACATTTCCCGACTCCTGATTTGTCCGATGATCCTTTACCATCGTATATGGCTGCATCACATAGGAACGAATCTGATTGCCCCATCCGATCTCTTTTATATCTCCACGGATATCCGACAATTTTTCTGCGTTCTCCTGCTGCTTTAACAGATAAAGTTTTGCTTTCAGCATCTGCATCGCTTTGTCTTTATTCTGAAATTGGGAACGCTCGTTTTGACATTGTACCACAATATTAGTCGGGATATGTGTAATACGGATTGCAGAGGAAGTTTTATTGATATGCTGACCACCTGCACCACTTGAACGGTAAGTATCGATCCGCAAATCCTCTTCATTGATCTCAATATCTAAGTCCTCTTCAATATCTGGCATCACATCACAAGATGCAAAGGAAGTCTGCCGCTTTCCTGCTGCATTAAAAGGGGAAATCCGTACCAAACGATGAATTCCCTTTTCTGATTTCAGATAACCAAATGCATTTTCTCCATTAATTTGTATCGTTACTGATTTTATTCCGGCTTCTTCTCCATCCAGATAATCCAATACTTCTGTCGTAAATCCCTTTGACTCTGCCCATCTTAAATACATCCGATAGAGCATAGCTGTCCAGTCACAAGCCTCTGTACCACCTGCACCTGAGTGAAGCGTTAAAATCGCATTATCTCTATCATATTCTCCGCAAAGCAAAGTTGTCATCCGAAGTCTTTCAAACTTCTCCGTAAAGCAATCCCACTCTTCTTCAATCTCTGATATCAATGTAGCATCATTTTCCTCATACCCCATTTCAATCAGAGTTTCTATATCTTCCATACTTTGTTTTAACGCAGTATATTCTTCTTTTGCATCCTTCAATCCTTTTAATTCTTTTACAAATGCCTGTGCCTGCTCTGCACGATCCCAAAAATCGGCTTCTTCCATATAACGCTCTAATTCAGCAATTCTCTTTTCCTTATTCTCTAAGTCAAAGTAAATCCCTTACTTCCGATAATGGTGTTTTATATGCTGCAAGTTTCACTTTAAACTGATCTAATTCAACCACTTCTTCACCTTCTTTTCTTTTTTCTGTCTGATTTTCCATTTTTACAATAAGAGTTGATTTAGGAAGGGGCTGTCAGATATGACACCCCCTTTTTTCCTTTAAAATACTTCTCTATTTCTTATTCTAACATAAAATTTCTTAAAATAAAACTATTTTTTCCAAAAACTTCATCAGGGGGACGCTAAATTCTGGAACGGTGGGCAGCCTGCTGTTCCGGCTTCCAAAAAGCAAGAAGTTCTAAGACTTCTGCAT
>CAJUGZ010000144.1 GCA_910585855.1 uncultured Lachnospiraceae bacterium
CTTTTTTTGCATACCCTGCATGGAAGCAGGATATGCAAAAAATCTTAGGTTTTCTAGCAGAAGTCAAGAACTTCTAATTTTTTTCCAAAGTCACTGCAGTCTGTCTGGGGTCTTCGCATCTGGCTGTTTCCTGTTCCCGGAAAAAACAAAAAGGAATGGCATTATAGGATTGCTATGGAAATAATTGGATATATTTTGTAGGAGAATCAGAAGATGAATTTATATGATATTTTAAAGCAATTAAATATTGATTTTAAAGAGATAGAGCATCAGCCTCTTTTTACTGTGAAGCAGGCTCAAATAATAAAAGGTAAAATAGAAGGTGAAGGCTGTAAAAACTTATTTTTAACAGATAAAAAGGGTCGATATTTTTTAGTAGTATTAGAAGAGAATAAAAAAGCCAATATAAAACAGATTGAGAAGATTGTACATGTATCTCATTTATCTTTTGCAACAACATTAGAATTAAAAAGTATTTTGCAATTAGAACAGGGAAGCGTAACACCATTTGGTATATTAAATGATGATAATCACCAAGTTTTTTTAGTAATTGACTCGGATCTAAAAGATAAAAAATTATTATTCCACCCAAATATAAATACAAAAACAATTTCGATTGAGTATCATGATCTTATCAAATTTATCGAATTTGAGAAAAATAACTATATTTTTTTATAAATCTTGACAGCAAACTTATCTTCTGGCTGGTATACACAGCCAAAATAGAAAAAGAGGTCTGTGTAGGGTCATCATTTCCCATCGGCACTTAGGCACTGTATTTAAGTGTCTTAGTGTCCGCTACGAGGAAATGCTAAGCGAGAGCGGGCTCGGAGTAGACCTCTTTTTCCATTTTGGCGTCCTCTTGGTAGCTTTTTGGGGGTTGAATTTTTTGGGTTGTGAAATTTTACTTGCAAATTAGAGGGGAATATTTTACAATGTAAACCAATGATATAGGGCAGAGTTTACAAATAAAATTTTGAATAGAAAGCAGTATAGAATATGGGAATAATTAAGATAAAAAATTTGGTTCATGATTATATTCGGCGGGATGAAGAGGGAAATGTGGAAGGTACTAGCCGGGCAATCAATAAGGTTAGTTTGGAGGTGGAAAAGGGGCAGTTTATTGTGATTCTTGGGCATAATGGTTCGGGGAAATCTACTTTGGCGAAGCATTTGAATGTGATTTTGATGCCTACGGAGGGGAGTGTTTGGGTAAATGGGAAGGATACTGCAGAGGAGCGGAATCTTTGGGAGATTCGGCAGAGTGCAGGGATGGTGTTTCAGAATCCAGATAATCAGATTATCGGGACGGTGGTGGAAGAAGATGTAGGGTTTGGACCGGAGAATATGGGAGTTCCTACGGATGAGATTTGGCAGCGGGTGGATGCAGCACTTCGGGCAGTAAATATGGTAGCTTATCGGCATCATTCTCCTAATAAACTTTCTGGAGGGCAGAAGCAGCGGGTGGCGATTGCTGGAGTGGTGGCGATGCGTCCGCAGTGTATTATTTTGGACGAGCCAACGGCTATGTTAGATCCAGTGGGAAGAAAAGAGGTAATTGAAACGGTTCGGGAATTGAACGAAAAGGAAAATGTGACTGTGATTTTGATTACGCATTATATGGAGGAAGTGATTGGGGCGGATCGGGTTTTTGTGATGGATCAGGGAGAAGTGGTTTTGCAGGGAACGCCAAAGGAAGTATTTTCTCAGGTGGAACTTTTGAAAAAGTATCGTCTGGATGTTCCGCAGGTGACGGAATTGGCTTATGAACTAAAGATGGCAGGGGTAGAATTAGAGGATGGGATTTTGACAACAAAGGAATTGGTGGAAGGGCTGAAAAGGTATCTTTTAAGAGAAAAAGGAAAAGACAGAGAAGGAAAATAGGAGAAAAAATGGCGATACGTGTTGAAAATGTAAATTATATTTATGGGGAGGGAACAGCTTATAAGATACATGCTTTGAAAAATATTAATTTGACGATTCAGGATGGAGAATTTATCGGATTGATTGGACATACGGGTTCTGGAAAATCGACTTTGACGCAGCATTTAAATGGGTTGGTAAGGGCAAGTTCCGGGAAAATTTATTATAATGATCAGGATATTTATGAGGAAAAATTTTCTATGAAGGAATTGCGGAGTAAGGTGGGGCTGGTGTTCCAGTATCCAGAACATCAGCTTTTTGAGGTGGATGTTTTTTCGGATGTCTGTTTTGGACCAAAAAATTTGGGATTGGCAAAAGAGGAAGTGGAGAAACGGGCAGAAGAGGCTTTAAAAAGTGTAGGACTGGACTCTTCTCTTTATAAGGCTTCTCCTTTTGAACTGTCTGGCGGACAGAAGCGAAGAGTGGCAATCGCCGGAGTATTGGCAATGCAGCCGGAAGTGCTGATTTTGGACGAGCCGACTGCAGGGTTAGATCCAAAAGGACGGGATGAAATTTTAGATGAGATTGGGAAACTGCATCAGGAGCGAAAGATTACGATTTTGCTGGTTTCTCACAGTATGGAAGATGTGGCACGATATGTAAAACGGATTATTGTAATGAATCAGGGAAATGTACAGTTTGATCAGACTCCGAAGGAGGTTTTTCGGCACTATAGAGAACTTGAAAAGATTGGATTGGCTGCACCGCAGGTGACGTATATTATGAATGAATTAAGGCAGAACGGGTTTTTGGTAGATACAGACAGTACAACTGTAAAAGAAGCAAAAGACAGTATTTTGCGGGCTTTGCAGGGAAGGAGAGAGTCATGATTCGTGATATTACCATAGGTCAGTATTATCCGGCAGATTCGGTGATACATCGTTTAGATCCTCGGGTAAAGCTGATGGGGACGATTGTATTTTTAGTTTCGCTGTTTTTATTTGATGGTTTTTCAGGGTATCTTGTGGCGACTTTGTTTTTGGGAGGTGCGATTTGGCTGTCGAAAGTTCCTTTAAAATTTATGCTAAAGGGACTGAAGGCGATTTTTATGCTGCTGGCGATTAGTGTTATTTTTAATTTATTTTTGACGGACGGAACGGTAGTGTTTCGAATCTGGAAGATACAGATTACACGAGAAGGGATTCGGATGGCGGTATTTATGGCAATTCGGCTGGTTTATCTGATCTTGGGTTCGTCTCTTATGACGCTTACAACGACACCGAATGATTTAACGGATGGAATGGAGAAAGCCTTGTCCCCTCTTCGAAAAATTCGAGTTCCTGTACATGAAATTTCAATGATGATGTCTATCGCATTACGGTTTATTCCGATTCTTTTGGAGGAAACAGATAAGATTATGAAGGCACAGCAGGCAAGGGGAGCAGATTTTGAAAGCGGAAATTTGATTCAGCGGGCAAAGAGTATGATTCCTATTTTAGTGCCTTTGTTTATATCGGCATTTCGGCGGGCAAATGATCTGGCAATGGCAATGGAGGCACGGTGCTATCGGGGCGGAGAGGGACGTACAAAGATGAAGCCTCTTCGGTATAAGCGGCGGGATTTTATTGCTTATGGAGTTTATGCAGGTTATCTTTTGGCAGTGGTTGGAGTTAGTTTTGTTTTTCAGAGGATTTTTTAATGTGAGGGAGGACGCCGAAAAAATAATTTACAGAAATTAGGGAAGGATGTGGAACGTGAAGCGGGTTTTGTTGGTGATTGCTTATGATGGGACAAATTACTGCGGCTGGCAGATACAGCCAAACGGGATTACAGTAGAGGAGGTACTGAATCGAGAACTGTCATTGTTGTTAAAGGAGAATATACAGGTGATTGGTGCGAGTCGGACAGATTCTGGTGTTCACGCATTGGGAAATCTTGCTGTCTTTGATACAGAAACAAAGATTCCGGCAGAAAAGATTTGTTTTGCGTTGAATCAGCGTCTGCCAGAGGATATTCGGATTCAGGCTTCGAAAGAGGTTTCTCTTTTGTTTCATCCTAGACGGTGCAACAGTCGAAAGACATATGAGTATCGAATTTTAAATCGAAAGTTTGATATTCCTTTAGAACGGTTTTATTCTTATTTTGTCTATCTTCCTTTGGATTTAGAGGCAATGCGGGCAGCAGCGGCTTATCTGGTGGGGGAGCATAATTTTTTAAGTTTTTGTTCGGCACGATCCCAGGCAGAAGATACGTATCGGCAAATCTATCAGTTAGAGGTTGAGAAGATAGGGGATATGATTATCATTCGGATCAGTGGAAATGGATTTCTCTACAATATGGTTCGAATTATTGTAGGAACATTAATAAAGGTCGGACTTGGTGTATATCTTCCTTCTCATGTAAAAGAAATTTTAGAAATGCGGAATCGTCAGGCAGCAGGTCCAAAAGTACCAGCGAAGGGACTTACTTTGGTTTCGATAGAGATAGAACAGGAACTTCCTGAGATTTTGGAAGTAAAGAATGAAGAGTTTTGTTATCGGATACTGCAGCATGAAGTTTTGGAAAAGAGAATTGCTTATCTACAGGTGAAATATAGTATAGCGGAGGAGTATCTGCCGTTGGTGGAAAGAAATACACGTCAGGCTTTGCGGAACGGGGCAAGAACGGTTTATCTGTGTAATTTGGAGAAAACAGAAATGGATAAACAAAGAGAAAAAAAAGACTTTAAAATAGGGGAATTTTTATTTTTGCCTTGTGAGTTAGAAGCAGATGGAGTTTTATACACTTATGTATGCTATATTGAGGATTATGGAAATATGTAAAATATTAATTCGATTTGGATTTCGCCAAAAGGAACGGAGGATATGGTTGTGAATATTTATGAAAAGTACACTATATTAGAAAGCAGTAATTTTTTATTAAGATTGACTGAAATGGAAGATTGCGATGATTTATTAAAAGTTTATAGCGATAAAAATGCTTTGCCGTTTTTTAACAGCGATAATTGTGACGGAGATAATTTTTACTATACAACAAAGGAAAGAATGACAGAAGCACTTAGGTTTTGGAAATTGTCATATGAAAATGGCTGGTTTGCCAGACTTTCTATTGCTGATAAATCGGTATCAAGTGTGATTGGGACAGTGGAGTTATGCTTAAGAGTTTCAGAAGATAACTTTAATCATATGGGAATTTTAAGGATTGATGTAAGAAGTGATTATGAAAAGGAAGAGATATTGTATGATATTATAGTACTTATAATCCCTCATATTTCAGAAATGTTGGAGTGTGACGGAATACTTACAAAAGTTCCGAACTATGCAATAGAAAGAATGAAAGCAGTTCAAAGGGCAGGATTTACTAAGTCGGAATATTTTTTGATAGGTAAGACAGGATATGCTTATGATGGATATTGGATAATAAAGTAATATTCATATTGGCTTTCGGCTGTGTACTCCAGAACGAAAATATTATAACAAATAGTAAAATGTTCGCTGTAATAGCAAAAAAAATTAAAAAATAGATAAAATATGGTAATTTATGGATTGACAAATAGCAAAAAGGCAGGTAAGATAAATGGAAAGAAGAACGAAGGTGTTCTGCAAAGTGCAGGACGCCTTTTTCTTTTTCTATCAAGAGGGGACGCTGAAATTGGAAGGAAGGTCTATTTCGATTTCAGCTATAATTACCAGCCACAGAATAGTATTGCAGTTACAGGATGTAATACATATTACAAAGCAGCTAAAAATACTATTGACGGGATTTTGATTGTAAATTTATTTACTGCAGATAGATGTTTTCTGTAATAGTGGGAATACACAGCCAAAATGGAAAGAAAGGTCTGTACAGGGTCATCATTTCCCGTCGGCACTTGGGCGCTGTATTGCTGTCTTTTAGCACCTTATGTGTCCGCTATGAAAATAGAAAATGCTAAGAGCAAGCGGGCTCGGAGCAGATCTTTCTTTCCATTTTGGCGTCCTCCCCTCCAGAAAAGTTTTGTATGGATTTTATTTGATACAAAAGAGAAAAAGAAACAAATACAAAAAGAAAGGAAAGTGATTAGGATGTATGATATGGATTTATTAGATAACGCAGAAAATATCAATAAACTGCTTGCCCGATATGGGGTAAAATTTGGTATTTATAAAAATAATACGTTTCAGGAACAACTTTTTCCGTTTGATGCGATTCCAAGAGTAATTGAAAAGGAGGAGTTTTCTTATTTAGAAAAAGGGCTGAAGCAGAGAGTAAAGGCATTGAATCTTTTTTTAAAGGATATTTATCATAAAAAAAGAATTGTAAAGGATCAGGTGATTCCAAAAGACTTTATTTTTGCTTCCAGCGGATATATGCCGGAGTGTGAAGAGATTGATCCGGTTAAGGATATCTATACACATATCTCTGGAATTGATTTGGTAAAGGGAAAGGATGGAAACTGGTATGTATTGGAAGATAATCTGCGTGTTCCTTCCGGGGCTTCTTATCCGATGATTGCAAGGGAGCTTTGCCGAAGAAGCAGTCCTCTGACATTTCAGAAAAATCAGATTGAAGATAATCGAAATTATGCCAATCTGTTAAGGAAAGTATTAGATTATGTAAATGTAGAAGGGCATACTGCGATTTTGACGCCGGGGAGATATAATGCGGCTTATTTTGAACATTCTTATCTGGCAGAACAGACAGGGGCGCATTTGGTAAATGGGCATGAGTTAATTGTAGAAGATGAAAAGCTTTATTTTGTAGATTATCGAGGAAAGAAAGAGCGAATCGGGGCGTTGTATCGAAGAATATCGGATGAATATTTAGATCCAATGCATTTTAATCCAGAAAGTTTAATTGGGATTCCTCATATTTTTGATGTATATCGCAAAGGAAACGTGGCACTTTTAAATGCACCCGGAAACGGAATTGCAGATGATAAAGGAATTTATTATTTTGTGCCAAAGATGATACAGTATTATTTAAAAGAAGAGCCGATTCTTCATAATGCACCAACTTATCTGCCGTTTTATAAAGAGGATATGAAATATGTGCTGGAGAATTTTGACCGTTTGGTATTAAAAGATGTGGCAGAGGCAGGAGGATATGGTGTGGTGTTTGGGGATAAGATGACAAAACAGCAAAAAGAAGATTTTATCGGGCTTTTGAAAAATGAGCCCAGACGTTTTATCGCACAGGAAGTAATTGATTTTCAGGATTTAGATATTCAGGAAGGAATGGAGGTTGTGGCAAGAAAAGCGGATTTGCGGGCTTTTGTATTGATGGCAGAAGAACCTTTTGTATGGAAAAGTGGTTTAACACGGTTTTCTAGAAATCCAGATTCTTTTATTGTAAATTCATCACAAGGAGGAGGTTTTAAGGATACATGGGTATTATCTCACTAAAACAAACGGATCAGTTATATTGGCTGGGCAGATATACGGAACGGGTATATACAACCATTCGGTTATTTTCAAAAAGTTATGATCAATTAATTGACGGGATTGGAACGACGTATCAGGATTTTTGCAGTATGTTGGAAATTCCGAATATTTATCAGGATAAGGCAGACTTTATAAAGAGATATGGGTTTGATAAGACAAATACTAATTCTATCTACAGCAATCTGTTACGGGCATATGACAATGCCATACTGTTGAGAGAGGAAATCGGCAGCGATACACTTTCTTATATTCAGCTTGCAGTTTATGAGATGGAACAGGCAAGCAGATCGAATTCTCCTTTGATAGAGCTGCAGCGTGTATTGGATAATTTGCTGGCATTTTGGGGAATTGCAGATGATTGGATTGATAGTGAAATGGTCAGAAATATTATAAAAGCAGGAAAGAGGTTAGAGCGTCTGGATTTATACGCCAGATTAAAATTAGGGCGTGAAAGGATAGAACGGGAGTTATGTCGGCTGCGTCCAAGATTGGAAAGAAGTGCTATTTGTTATAATAAAAAATGTTTTGCTTTATTAGAAGAATTGGTGAATACAGAAAGTATGGATTATGGCAGAATTGTATATGAAACAGAGCGGCTTTTGGAGGGATGACAGTTGCAGGAGCTTCAATTTTCTTATAGGATGAGATTGGATTTTTCAGAACCGGCAGCCAAGCATCAGTTTACTCTTCGGATGTTTCCAAAAACGGATGCTCGGCAGCAAATTATGGAGTGTGAAGTAAAATTAGAACCAGAATGTAATTTATCAAAAGGAGAGGATACATTCGGAAACAGATACTTGTATGGTGAAATCAGCCAAGAGCATACTTGTTTTTCTGTCGAGGTTTTTGGCAGGGCTGCTGTGGATAGGAAAGATGTTTTTTTATGGAGGGAAGATGAGATCAACCGCTACCGCTATCCCTCCCGTTATACCAAAACAGGGGAGAAACTAAGAACCTACTTTGCAAAGGTAAAAAAGGAATCAGGAAAAACAGGCTATGCTTTTGCAAAAGATTTGATGGATCAGTTATATCGGGATATACAGTATCGGCAGGGAGTCACAACAATTTCTACTACGGCAGAAGAAGCATTGATACAGAAGCAGGGAGTCTGTCAGGACTATGCGCATATTATGATTGCACTCTGCCGATTAGAAGGAATTGCTGCCCGGTATGTAGTGGGAATGATGTTGGGAGAGGGATATTCTCATGCTTGGGTAGAGGTCTGTACAGACGGAGTTTGGCATGGAATTGATCCAACAAATCGGCGTCTGGTGGATGAGAATTATATTAAGATTTCTCATGGGCGGGATTATCAGGATTGTATTGTAAATCGTGGAGTATTTCTTGGGGGAGGAATACAGACCCAAACAGTAAAAGTAGAGGTAAAACAGATAGAAAGAGGTGCTTGATTCGATGATAGAAACAGTATGTCAGGTAGAACTTCCTGTGGACGAAACATTGAAAATAAAAAAGAACAGACTTATGCCGTTGAAAATTGGCAAGAAAGAGGATAGAAAGCGGATTAGTATTGTAACAGGAATACATGGAGATGAGTTGGAGGGACAGTATATCTGCTATGAAGTGATTCGGCGGATAAAAGAAAAGCCAGAGTTATTGAATGGAATTGTGGATATTTATCCGGCGATGAATCCGCTTGGTATTGATTCTGTTACACGGGGGATACCAGGGTTTGAATTGGATATGAATCGGATTTTTCCGGGGGATAAAAAAGGGGCTATGACAGAGTATATAGCAAATCAGATTCTTACAGATATTTCGGGATCGGATTTATGTGTAGATCTTCATGCAAGCAATATTTATCTGATGGAAGTTCCGCAGATTCGGATTAATCAATTACACAGAGAAAAGCTGCTGCCGTTTGCCAAGCAGATGAATGTGGATTTTATCTGGATACATGGTGCAAATACGGTATTGGAATCGACATTAGCTTATAGTTTAAATGATAGAGGTATACCAACTCTTGTAGTAGAAGCTGGTGTGGGGATGCGTATTACAGAGGAATATGGAGAGCAGATAACAGATGGACTGTTTTATGTGATGCAGAAATTAGGAATTTGGCAGGGAGAAGAAAAGAAAGGACGCTGCCCGATTCTTTCCGATCAAGAGGATGGTGTGTATTATTTTAATGCTTCTCAGGCAGGGATATTTCTTCCAGAAGCAAAACATGGGGCAAAATTAGAAAAGGGAGAACTGGTAGGGAGGATTGTAAATCCTCTTTCGGGAGAAGTACTTTCTGAAGTGCGGACATTTCATCGGGGAATTTTATTTACGATACGTGAGTATCCAGTAGTAGAGGAAGGTTCTTTGCTTGGACGTCTGCTTGTGCAGGATGAAAAGAGAAACGAAAAGGGAAAACAGAGATTGGGAAGTGAGAGAAAAGATGAAAAATAGAATTATTTATCAGGTCGATTCTTTGTATCGAGAACCGATGCAGATTGTAGGGTATGAATTTGGAGAAGGAGAAGAAGCACTTTGTATTGTTGGAAGTATGCGTGGAAATGAGGTGCAGCAGCTTTATATATGCAGCAGATTGATTCGGCAGCTAAAAGAAATGGAACAAAAAGAACAATTAGCGGCAGGGAAAAAGATTTTGGTAATTCCTTGCCTGAATTTTTATTCTATGAATATCGGAAATCGTTTTTGGCCTACGGATCATTCCGATATCAATCGGATGTTTCCCGGATATGATAAAGGGGAAACTACACAGCGGATAGCAGATGGGGTGTTTGAAAAAATAAAAGATTATCAATATGGCGTACAGTTTGCTTCCTTTTATATGAAGGGAGATTTTTTGCCTCATATACGGATTATGAAGACAGGGTTTGAGGAGATAGAAACAGCCAAGAAATTTGGTTTTCCCTATATTATTCTTAGAAAACCAAGACCGTTTGATACAACCACTTTAAATTATAACTGGCAGATTTGGGGAGTAAAGGGATTCAGTATCTATACAACAACTACAGAACGAATTGATAAAGGCAGTGCGCAGGAAGCGGTGGAAGGGATTTTTCGTTTGATGTGGGAAGAAAAGATTAGTTTGTATAAACCAGCGGGAAAACGTATGGATTGTTCTCGGATCTTAGATGATTCTAATCTTATTTCTGTGCGGTGTCAGGCAGCGGGGATTTGTGAGCAGAGAGTAGAAGTAGGGGAAGAAGTACAAAAGGGACAGGTATTGGCAAGGATTTTACATCCTTATGAAGGAGAGGTATTAGAGGTGTTGACTGCACCTGTGGATGGAAAGGTATTTTTTTTATATTCTGATCCTTTGGTTTATGCAGATACGGCGGTGGTAAAATTGGTAAATTAGTGAGGGTGCTTTTGCTTTCACAGGACGCAAGAAACGGTTTGCTCCTGTCCTTTGCCTGCTCCGCTCCAAACGGTAAGAAAGTCTAGGGC
>CAJUGZ010000145.1 GCA_910585855.1 uncultured Lachnospiraceae bacterium
TTTTGGAAACCGGAACAGCAGACTGCCCACCGTTTTCGAATCTGGCGTCCTCTGAATCCTCCAGTGTCCTCATCGTCCCCCCAAATACTGATTAAAAAACACCCTCAAATGCTCCGATAATCCCAACCGTATCTCCTCCTTTTCCCCTCGAATCACCGTATCCAAAAACGTATAATCCTCAATTAAAACACTGCTGATATGACCCAAAATCTCACTATTTATCCGCACATTATCATCCACCGGAAGCAGCATCACCAATACAACCTGTATTCCCTTAAAATATGGATGACAAAAAGCTCCTTTATCTTTCGTAATACAAACACTAAAACTAGGGCGAGTCACTCCTCTTGTCCGAGTATGCAAAAGCCCAAATCCAAACTCTGCAAAAATCTGACTTCCCAATTTTTCCCGCCGTTCAATATCCTCCTGAATCATCATCTGCTGATCCCGATAAGGCGACATCTTCTCTGATATAGCAATCACCAACTCCTCAAATGTCAGATCATTACTCACTCGAAATACTTCCATATAACGTAAAATCGTTTTAATCTGCATGGCTAAAATATTGACCTGTTCTAACTGCATCATAAATTTCGTTTCTTCCTGTTCTTTTTTTGGAATTCGTTCATAATAAAATATCTTCTGTCGAATCTTTTCTATATCTTCACTGTTTAACAGCGGATTTACTTGTATCACATCTGCATCCGCTGATTTTAATGTAATACTGCTGACAAAAAAATCCGTTTTTCCCGCAATATAAGGCGTAATATCATTTTGTCCATATGTTTCCATCTTTATCCGTTCCCGAAATATCTTATCTAACTTCGTAAACATCAGTCTGGAAATCCCGATTCCGCTGGCACATACAACACCAACCGTTACTCTGCGGATATTTTCCCTTTTCCCCTCCATGCGAACTTGTGCCGCCCCAAAATGAATTGTCAAAAAGCCTACCTCTGTTTCTGGAATCGGCTTTCCCATCCACTGTTCTAATACAGCAGCAGCACGTTTACTGCGTTCAAAGATATCGGGATAGGACTGCTTGATATCCTCTAAAACAGGATTAGCAATTTTCATATCATGCAAAAGTCTTACAAAAGTAGGCTGCAGATGTGCCAACAGCCCCTGAATAAATTCATTATCCTGCTTAATTGCAAATGCATTTTCACTGTCATAGGCATTGATCATTTCATTGACCAAATCCAACAATTCTTTCCGTTCTATTTCAACCGTTTTCTGCCCATTCCATTCAATTCTTTGATGTTTTGCTCCTTTGATATGCAGACAGATATACATTGTTTCTATTTCAGGTATTTCCAAAGCAAACTCTGCTTCTAACCGCTTTACAATTTCCTTTGCCAGATTATATTCTTCATCCTGTTCCATCTGGCTGCGCCAGCTATCCTTTTGTTCAATAATCTCATTTTTCATAATTCGACTCATTGCAATCGATATATGAAGTACCAAGCCAATATAGGAACTATCCGTCAATGTCAACATTCGATTATCCTCTATAGAAGAAAGACAGTTTACCACTCGTTTTAAAATGGTTTCATTTAAAATCTGTCCCATACTGCTTCCATAGATTGCAGGAATTTCCTTTTCGGTTTCCTCTACTTCATAGGATTCTTTTATCATCTGGGTATCAATATTTTCTTCGATAAAAGTACGAATTGCTCTGCGATAATCTTTTTCTGTTCCATTTACTTCAATTCCGCTACCGGGCTTTCTGGTTACAGTAAGATGCTGTCCATTTAACCAACCTTCCACTGCCTCTAAATCTGTACTGATTGTTGCTTCACTTACCTGAAACTGGCTGGCATAGTAAAACAATTTTTTTAATCCTTTATTTTTTAAAATTTCTAAAACCAGACGCCGCCTTCGCTCTTCTCGATTGCTGACATCATAGCTATCGTTTTTCTTTAACTCTGTCAGCAGCTTTTGTTTATTCTCTTCGCTGCCTGTGATCCATACCCCTTTTCCTGTTTTGGTTTCAAATGTAATCTGGTATCGCTTTAAACTGTTTCCAATATACTCTAACTCTCTTTGAACCGTTCGCTTACTGACACCAATTCGGGCTGCAAGCTCTTTTACCGGAATTACATTATCCTCTTCTAACATAATCATTAAAATCTGTTTTAAGCGTGGTGTCAGATCCATTCTCTTACCCTCTCTTTTGAATTTGCTTTAATATATCTAAATATTCTTCCTGATTTAACAGATTTTCCACGGTATAAATCACAGCTTTTTCTCTCTGTGGTATCCATTCTTTAAAATCCTTTTGGCAAATCACAACCGTTACATCCTCTGGTATCTGATCTGCCGCATAGGCAGATACTTCTATTTCCAAAATCCCTAATTCTTTTAGTTTTCTTCGAAACAAAGCCGCACCAATCGCACTTGATCCCAATCCTGCATTACAGACTACACCAACCTTCCAAACCATATCTGCCTCCATTTTCTCTTCTTGTTTTTTCTCTTCTGTCTGCATCTTTTTATTTTTCTGCACCCGCACCTGCACTCTTAAAATAAAAACAGCAAGTGCTGCTGATACTGCTGCAGACACCAATACTCCAAACAGTACTCCTGCTATTTTATACTTCGTACTCAATAAAACGATAACTAAAATACTCCCCGGTGAAATCACTCCAGTTGCTACGGCATGAAAAACAGAAAAACAAAAATTTCCGACTGCTCCCCCGCCAATTAGTGCCAAAAGAAGCCAAATATTAGAAAGTACCTCTGGAAAATAAATTTCATGTACTCCTCCAATCAGTTCTACAAACATAGAGGACAAATACTCTCTGCGTTTTTCCTTTCTGCATAGATACAAGGCAAGCAAAACACCAAATCCCGGTCCTGGATTTGTTTCCAATAAAAATAAAATAGATTCCCCTGTCTGTTCTGCCTGCTGTATTCCAAGCGGAAGCAAAATACCATGATTGATACTGTTATTTAAAAACAGTATTTTTGCCGGTTCTATCAAAAAACTAAGTAAAAAAATCAAACGCTGTTCTATTAAAAAATTGATTCCGTTTAAAAGTATTTCCATTCCTGCAGACAGGCATGGAGCAGCTATATAAAATGCAAAAACTGCCATCAAACTTCCCGAAACTGCTACCACAATATTTCTTATCAGCATTTCCAATCCGCTTTTTCCTCTTTCTACAATAGGTTCTAATAATTTCTCCCAAAGAATTCCGCTTAACGGTCCAAGCAGCATTGCAAATAAAATGCCATTTCTTGTATCTGCTAAAAGTATTCCAGAGGTTGCCATTACCGCAAGCACTCCTCCTGCATAAAGCCGATTTAAATTCTCATTTTTTCCAGACTGCTTTCTTTGATTGCCTGCGGTATAAGCAATTAAAATCGGTATTACTATCTGATAAACAAACTGAGAAATGGCATAAATATTCTTATTTGGTATCCATCCATAATCCCCGAATACTACAGATAAAATACCCACAAAAATAAATATGCCAATATAATCGATTATTATTTTACTATAGAATTTTCCAAATCTATGTATCAATCTTCTCATTTTCTGCCACCTATACTATAATTCTTATTGTTGTTTTAAGTCATTATTATAACACAGGCGACATTTTATTTCTACTATTCTCTTATTTTCTGCAAATCTGAAATCAGCATATCATATTCCGGTGCTGAAAGGAAATTTGTAATTAAAATCAATCTTGCATTTGGATTACTGTGTGCAGCACGTTCTCCTAACTCTTCATGTGTCACTACAATATTGATATCGGCAGGTATAGAAGATACCGGAGTATGAATAATACTGACATCTGAAATTCCTGCTTTCTCTACCTTCTTCTTTAATACTGTTGCTCCCATTGCACTTGAACCCATTCCTGCATCACAGGCAAATGCAATTTTAATGCTGTCCCCTTTTTTAATTGTACTTGCTGTCCCTTTTGCTTCTGCTTTCATACTGTTCTTCTGTGCAGTTGCTTCTTCCAAACTAACGTCTTTTCCTGCAAACTTTAAAATCGGCAAACCAATTACAAAAGAAACTACTGCAGAAAGAAGAACGCCCAAAATCAATCCAAAATAAGAATGTCTTTCACACATCATTAAAATAGAAATTATGCTGCCCGGTGATGCAGTTCCTGTCAATCCTACATTAAATAATGTAAATACAAAGATTCCGGCTGCACCTCCTGCAATCGTAGCTGCCAAAAGCAGCGGATTCATCAGGATATAAGGAAAATAAATTTCATGAATACCGCCAAAGAAATGAATAATTACCGCTCCCGGTGCAGAAGTCTTTGCACTTCCCTTTCCTGCAATACAATATGCTAAAAGCACCCCTAAACCCGGTCCCGGATTTGCTTCTAAAAGAAGGAAAATAGACTTTCCGACTTCATTTACCTGCTGAATTCCCATTGGCGATAAAATACCATGATTAATCGCATTATTTAAAAATAATACTTTTGCTGGCTCAATAAAAATACTTGCTAACGGAAGCAGACCATGATTTACAAAAAACCCAACTCCCATTTCCATTACAGAATTTAAAGAAGTAACCACTGGTGCAATTACAAACATAGCAAAACATGCTAAAATTGCTCCGATAATTCCCAATGAAAAATTATTGACTAACATTTCAAATCCAGCTTTAACTTTTCCTTCCATTAGCTGATCAAACTTCTTTAAAATCCATGCCGAAAGCGGTCCCATAATCATAGCCCCGATAAACATCGGAATATCTGAACCCACAATCACACCCATTGTAACAATCGCACCAATTACGCCGCCTCGATGATCCCCAACTACCTTTCCTCCGGTATATGCGATAAGAAGAGGCAGCAGATATTTCGACATAGGATCCACCATTTTTGCAAGGGTTTCATTTGGAAACCATCCTGTAGCTATAAATAACGCTGTAATCAGCCCCCATGTAATAAAAGCTCCTATATTTGGCATTACCATACCGCTTAATGCCCTTCCAAAAACCTGTACTTTTTCCTTCATTGATTTCACACCTCACCTTTTTTGATTCTGTCTATCTCCTACATTTTTTTCTATAATTTGAGGTATGATTGGCCAATCAATCTCCTTGATACCTTTATTATAACCAACTATTTATTCCTTTTTCAAGCAATATAAAAGTGAATTTGACACTAAGCATTGATGTCAAATTCACTTTATAAGGGAGGGGACGCCGGATTCCGAACGGGTTGCTATCCTGCTGTTCCGGTTTCCAAAAAGCAGAAGTTCTAAGACTTCTGCCAAACGTGCATCCAACCGGACGAACCGGGGCGCAATTCGCCCTCACGACAACCAAAATAGAACTGGCATACCAAAGGATGCACCCCACCGCAATAAAACAGCTTCCCTTTCATACGGGCAAAACACGCCCCTTTTTTTGCAGACACTGCATGGAAGCAGTATCTGCAAAAAATTCTAGACTTTCCAGCAGAAGCCTAAGAACTTCTAACTTTTTTCCAAAGTCACTGCAGGATAGCAACCCGTTCGGAATCCGGCTGTTTCTTGGCTATTGAACATAAGGCAGCACATCACTCTGCAAGTTCTTCCTGATATTAGGGTAACCCTGTTATTCTCATTTACTTAACTAAGCCAATTTGGCAACTTGCAGCAAAATCTAAAAATACATGAATATCCAAAGCACAGAAAAAACCTTTCGTGATACTGCCATAAATAAAAGCCAGCATATGTTGACCGGCTCTTAAAAACATTTGGATGTCATTCTTTTTTCGTTCTTTCTAAAGCCAAGAAACAGCCAGATGCGAAACCCCTAGGCAGACTGCAGTGACTTTGGAAAAAAGTTAGAAGTTCTTAACTTCTGCTTCAAAATCTAAGATTTTTTGCATATCCTGCTTCCATGCAGGGTATGCAAAAAAAGGGACGTGTTTAGCCCGGATAAAAGAGAAGCCGTTTTGTTGCGGTAGGTTTCATCCTTTGATATGCCAGTTCTATTTCGGCTGTCGTGAGGGCGAATTGCGCCCCGGTCTGTCCGGTTGGATACGCTGTCATGCAGAAGTTTAGAACTTCTTACTTTTTGGAAACCGGAACAGCAGGATGCCTAGGGGTTTCGCATCTGGCGTCCGGTCTGAGAAAAAAATTCCTTCTTTTGTTTTTTTCCATAGCCTTTTATTGCATCTGGAAAATACTCCAAAAAATCCTTACCATTTGTTACAGAAACTCTATGTTTTTTCTTATCCGATGTATAAAACTCCATTCCATACTCTGTCATCCATACAGAAGAATTTATATTCTGTGTAGAAGTTGGAATCGAAATTTTACGAACAAAAGGATAAATCCATACTACATCTTCATAAAAAATCAAATTATGCTGTCCAAAATATCGGTAATCCCGAAACCAAAAACACCGCTTTCCACAGACAATCCACCGATTTTTCTCTTTAGCTGCCTCTATTATCTGCTTCTCTATTTCCTGCTGTTCATAATATTTTAAGCGGTGATACTGCCGCAAAACTTTTCGCTCCATCCAATAAAGATAAATCCATACCATACAAACAGGTATCAAATATCCGCCTGCTGCCAAACCAACTTCTGTCCAGCTCCAGTATGCAGACTGAAAAAGATATTGAAAACTGTCCCACTTTATCCACATTATTAAAGCAATAATAATTAAATAAATGCCTAAAACTCCTGAGTAGACAATAATGCAAAACCTTCTTTTTTTTCTGTAGCACTCTTGAATCACACCTTTTTTGGGATTAAAAACGGTTTCTTTTGGGAATAGACGCCCTTTATCTTCCTTTACCTGCTTTTGACTTCGTGCAGGTCCGATTCCTAAATCTCTGCATGTTTCTAGTTTTTTCTGAATTTGGCAGACATTTTCATATGTTTCCCAAACAGTCAGATAAAAATTCTCGTTCTGCCATGTAAGAAAACGCATTGTATAACCTTTTTTCTCTCCGCTTCCTCCGTCTAAACAGTCTGTAATTAAAATCTGTTTGAGTTCACGTGTTGAAATCAAGCAAAGCCTTTCTTTTTCTCTTCCAAACCTGCTCTGCTTCAAAACAGAGGACAATAAAATCAAATATTTTTCTGTAATTGCCTGATCTCCGCTGCAGTAAAGAGCTTGTTTTGCCTGCTCCTCTACATCCTTTTTTACTTCTTTTAATTTTCCGTACTTGCGGAGTTCCTTTCCTGTATAAGAACAGGCTATCGAAATATAACTGCCACAGATACAATGCAAAATCCAACTTCCAACAATACCCACAAACAGCAAAATCAATAGCTTTTTAAACGATCCCGTTACTAAAAAAAGAAAGCCAAACCAAAAAAGAGGGATTCCAAATATCATTTTTACTGCGCTTCGCTCCCGCTGAATATAAAAATCCAATATTCGGTTTTGTTTCTTCATTTTTTATAACCTTCCTCCTGCTTCTAAAATCTGTTCTGCCAAATCATTTAAATAAACCCACCGCTCCATCTTTTCCTCTAAAATTCGTTCTGTTTCTTCCTTTTCTTCTGTCAATATACGAAGTTTTTCATAATCTGCAGCATATTGATTGATTTCCTCTTCTAATTTGGCAATTTGTGTTTCTAACTGCGCAATCTCTCCTTCAATCGACTCATATTCTTTTTTTTCTGCATAGCGGAACTTTGGTTTTTCTTCTTTCTTTTTCCAGCTATTTTTTAATGGTTTCTCTGTTTCTTTCTCTTCATCCTGTTTTTGTTGATTTTGCTGTACTTGTGTCTGCGTTGTCAGGGCTGCTTTATAATCAGAAAAATTTCCTTCATACTGCCGTATAATTCCATTTCCTTCAAATGCAAAAATCCGCTCTGCCATCTTATCTAAAAAATATCGATCATGAGAAACCGCCAAAACAATTCCTTCAAACTCTTTTAGATAATCTTCTAAAATAGTTAAAGTCGTAATATCCAAATCATTGGTAGGCTCATCTAAAATCAATATATTAGGGGCTTCCATTAAAACCCGTAAAAGATACAGCCTTCTCTTTTCTCCGCCAGAAAGTTTTCCAATTAAAGTATACTGCATTGCCCCTGTAAATAAAAATCGCTCCAGCATCTGGGAAGCTGTAACTGTTCCATCCTCTGTCTGAATTACTTCTGCCACATCCCGAATATAATCAATCACCCGCTTTGTTTCATCCAATGCTTCATTTTCCTGAGAAAAGTACCCTATCTTAACCGTCTGTCCCACTTCAACCGTTCCGCTGTCTGGTTCTAAAATTCCTTGGATCAATTTTAAAAGCGTACTTTTGCCGCATCCGTTTGATCCAACAATTCCGATGCGATCCCCGGGAAGCAGAATATAAGAAAACTCTGAAATCAAAATATTTCCATCAAATCCTTTGGAAATCCCGTTTATTTCAATCGTTTTTCGTCCCAGCCGAGAAGAAACCGACTGTATCTCCACACTTTTATCCGCCGATATTTTTTCTCGATCCCGAAGCTGTTCAAACCGCTGAATATGTGCCTTTTGCTTTGTAGAACGTGCCCTTGCGCCACGCATCATCCATTCTAATTCCATTCGATACAAACTCTTCTTTTTTCTCTCCGAAGCTAAAATCATCTCTTCCCGCTGTGCTTTTCCCTCTACAAACTTTGCATAGTTTCCCATATAACTATACAATTTTCCTCTGTCAATCTCTATAATTCGATTGGTCACTTTATCCAGAAAATACCGATCATGTGTCACCATCACCAAGACTCCCCGATACCGATTCAAATACCCCTCCAGCCACTCTGTCATCTCATAATCCAAATGGTTGGTCGGCTCATCCAGCACCAAAATATCTGCCGGTGTAAGAAGTGCCTGTACCAATGCAATTCGTTTCTTCTGCCCGCCCGACAAAAAAATAGGATAAGCAGAACTATCCAAAATACCCAGCCGCTCCAGCATCGCCTTTGCCTCACCCTCCAAATTTCGATATTCCTCCTCTGCTTTTTTCCCCTTTACCACATTTTCCAATATTGTCCGATTTTCTTCCAGTACAGGAGTCTGTGGCAAATAAGCAATCCTTACTTTTTTCCCTTTTGTAACCGTCCCTTTATCTGCTTCCTCCACTCCGGCAATTACCTTTAAAAGAGTAGATTTCCCTGTCCCATTGATCCCAAGTATCCCAATCTTATCTCCTTCATTAATTCCAAGACTCACCTGATTCAACAAAATTTTTTCGGTATAAGACTTACTAATTCCCTCTATTGTTAATAAATTCATTTTTCATCGCTTCCTCTCTAAAATCAATCTGAAAATTTATGGTTTCTTTTCCCATTTCCAGTTACTAATGTAACTGATTCCCCAAAAAATAGCAATCAAAATTTACTATTTCTTAAAAATCTAAAACTTTATAAAATTTTTAGTTTATAACTCTCTTTCTAAATGTTATAATAATTTTAAACAAAGAAGGAGGTAGAAACCATGAATCCTATTGTCTATTTTACAAAGACAATCACACCAGAAAAGGTATTAGAGCTTTACAATCAGTTAAAAACCCCATTAAAAGGAAATGTGGCAATTAAACTTCATTCTGGGGAGGTGGGCAACCAAAATTTCCTAAAACCAGAATTCTTCAAACCTGTCATTGATGCAGTAGGAGGCACTGTCGTAGAGTGTAATACCGCCTATGACGGCGAACGCAACACCACAGAAAAGCACTTAGAAACCCTAAAAAAACATGGCTGGAGCAAATATTTTCAAGTAGATCTCCTAGACGGAGAAGGACTGGATTTAGAATTACCGATTCCAAACGGAAAAGTGATTCAAAAAAACTTTGTAGGAAAAGATTTAGCCAATTATGATTCTATGCTGGTACTTTCTCATTTTAAAGGACATCCTATGGGTGGTTATGGTGGCGCTATCAAACAGCTATCTATCGGTATTGCCTCTTCTTACGGAAAAGCCTATATCCATGGAACAGGCGTTCCAGAAAATTTCTGGACAGCCGATCATGACTCATTCTTAGAGGCAATGGCAGATGCTGCTTCTTCTGTTATTGATTACCTGAAAGGAAATATTCTTTATATCAATGTAATGAAAAATATGTCTGTTGACTGTGATTGCTGCGCCGTAGCAGAAGATCCTTGTATGAAGGATATTGGTATTTTAGCTTCTCTTGATCCGATCGCTATTGATCAAGCATGTTTAGATCTCGTCTATGCCGCTGATGATTCGGGAAAAGAGCATTTGATTGAGCGAATTGAATCTCTTAATGGTGTGCATACAATCGAAGCTGCTGCTGCGCTTGGATATGGCTCTAGAACATATAACTTAATTACTGTTGACTAATCGAATCTAGCAACCATACTATAAGAAAACAGGGGGTATTTCACTATGATTTCAAAAAAACTTACTATTCGAAAAGAAATTTTAAATCCAGAATTTGTTGTAGCAACAGCCAGATTATGTTCCTCTTTTAATTCTTCTATCACTATGTACGCAAAAGAACAAGCTGTAAATTTAAAAAGTATTGTAAATATTTTTGGTACTCGATTGAGCAGGGATGAAGAAGTGGAACTGGTATTTACCGGTAATGATGAAGAAGATGCCAGTAAGGCAATTATTGCGTTATTTAATAAGCAGGAATAAACCCTTTAAATAAATTTTGGGGAGGATACCGGACGCCAAAATGGAAAGAAAGGTCTACTCCGGGCCCGCTTTCGCTTAGCATTTCCTCGTAGCGGACACTAAGACGCTAAAATACAGCGTCTAAGT
>CAJUGZ010000146.1 GCA_910585855.1 uncultured Lachnospiraceae bacterium
GCTATACTCCTTCTAAAATCTATATTTTAGCTTTAAAAGCATTTGAAGGAGTATATGAAAAGGAAACCATTTTAAAATGGTTAAAAACCTTTTATCAGAGATTTTTTTCTCAGCAGTTTAAGCGTTCCTGTCTGCCGGATGGACCAAAAGTAGGATCGGTAACCGTGTCACCAAGAGGGGATCTTCGTATGCCAAGTGATGCCTGTATGCGGATTTGGATGGATGAATTAGAGCAAATCCAAAATCAGATCAATAACTAAATCTTTGTTAAAATCTAAAATGAACAGCTATCTGCAGCGGATGGCTGTTCATGATTTTTATGTAATGAAAAACAGATTTTATTTTATGTTGTCGATTGAATGAAAGATATTTAACCAAGAAGTACGGGGATACCAACAGCTATTTTGTATTTCTATCCCATTATCACATACTCCAAAGTCAATACCCATTTCTATTAGTAGTATCAGTGGTTCGTAAACTTCCAGATATTTTTTATACTGATTTTGTGTATCGGAAAACTTTGATAATTCTAAATAACATTCTAATATAAACATAGGACGATTATGAAATTTTATTTCAGATAGAGCTTGAATACATTCCGATGAACAGTAATCAGATAGTACAATTCGTTCTTTACTTCCTAGTAATTCTGCGATATTGATATATAGCGGAGGAATAGGTGGGAGGGAATATTCTTTTAAAAATTTTGCTGCTCTTATCATATATTCTCTTGCTTGCTCAAAGTCCTTTTTTTCTGTATGTCTAAATTTTTTCCAATCTATATTGTTGATTCTTAAAATTGCTTGTTCGAAATTCATTTTTTTCCTTTCAATTCCAGTTATGTTTTTTAGCCGGAAAGTAATGTTGTCTTGAATTTGGTTTAATCTTTTTTATATTATAAATTTATCTTTGAATGTTATCAAGGGATTTGATATAATATTTCAATAAGTTTTTTGGAGGGAGGACGCCAGATTCGAAAACGGTGGACAGCCTGCTGTTCCGGTTTCCAAAAAGTAAGAAGTTCTAAGACTTCTGCATTTTCATGCATCCAACCGGACAGACCGGAGCGCAATTCGCCTGCATGGCAGCCAAAACAAAATTGACATATCAAAAGGCTCTATCTGCCACAAAACAATTCCGTTCTGATACATAAGCAGGCTAAACACGCTCCTTTTTTTTCACATACTGCATGGGAGCAGTATGTGAAAAAAATCTTAGATTTTTAAGCAGAAGTCAAGAACTTCTAACTTTTTTCCAAAGTCACTGCAGGCTGTCCACCGTTTTCGAATCTGGCTGTTTCTTGACTTCGAAACAAAAAAAGAATTTTGTAAAATAAAATAATAAAATATCAAGTGATGGGATGGAGATGGAACATAATGGGATTTTGGATTGGTGAATGGTTGCATGAAATACCAGATACAGAGTATGATAAAAAGGGAAGACAGGCTATTGTAAAGCATTTGTGTATTGGACCGCTTGAAACGCAGATTTGGTATAAATTAGAAAATGGTCAATACTGTTATGAGATTAATTTTATTGAAGGATTAGAGAGTGGAGAATTATATACGGAATTTTTGAGTAAGTTTCAAATGCTTGAAGTTATTGAATCTGAGATCGCTCTTTGTGAAAAATATAATAAAACGGAATTGGCTGCTTTATTTCAAGTAGAAAAAGAAAAGATATTGTTGTCATAGACTGGAATTGAAAAAATGGACGATGCCTTGTCAATATCGTCCATTTTCTGTATCAATTATTTTTTTATTTTGCTGTTGTACTGTTTCCAGATGCTGGGGTTGCCTTTTTTATTGCACGATTAATGGCATCATAAAGTGTTTGTGCGGTATAACGGCTAGAATCGGAACAAGTAACCCCTTTTAAAGATTGATTGCTTAATATCTGTGCAGAAAGACTATTAAGCGTAGTTTCCATAAGAGGGTTGCTTACATCTGCTGTTTCATCTAAATTGACAAGGCGGATCGAGTTGATATGCTCTTTGTCAACGATTACTTCAATCTGCAAAGCCTGATTGCCGGAATCAATGGAAGCAGTATAAACGCCAGCCATATAGGTAGGTGCTGTTTCCGACAAAATTTGCTTTTCAGAGGTATCATCAGGCAGAAACATATAGATAAAAAGCAGGATAAGAAAAATACCGAGGGCTACAAAGACAGCAGTGTAGATAACTTCCCTCATATGTAATACAACGATTTTGGTTTTTGCACTCATATTTGAGATCCCCTTTGCAAATAAATCGTGTACTGCTTGATTGATGTGTCGGTCAGTACACAAAAACTGAGTTTTGTTACAAGGTATGTAAAAGACAGATAAAATATGACTGTTAGAAAGAACCAAAAGTTATTTTATAAGATTAGGACGCTGAAATCCAAAGGGAGTGTTATTCTAGACCCGTTTGCGCTTAGCATTTCCTATTTTCATAGTGGATACTAAGACGCTAAAACACTAAAACACAGCGTCTAAGTACCAACGGAAAATGATGACCCTGCATAGTACTCCCTTTGGCTTTCGGTTGTGTACGCCAGAGCGAAAAAATAGGAAAATGTTATGTGGCTGAATTAGAAATAAATCAGAAAGATTCGAAAATTTGTTCGAAAATTATTCTGAAAAGCTGGTATCCTTTGGAAAGCTATGTTATAATTTAAAGCAGGATTTATAAACAGGAAAGATAAAAAATATGATTAGAAGCAATAGTATTTGATTATTTTTGTAGTACACAGCCAGATGCGAAAACGCTGGGCAGACTGCAGTGACTTTGGAAAAAAGTTAGAAGTTCTTGACTTCTGCTTCCAAATCTAAGATTTTTTGCATATCCTGCTTTCATGCAGGGTATGCAAAAAAAGGGGCGTGTTTAGCCCGGATAAAAGAGAAGCTGTTTTGCTGCGGCAGATTGCATCTTTTGATATGTCGTTCTATTTTGGCTGGTTGTGAGGGCGAATTGCGCCCCGGTCTGTCCGGTTGGATGCGCTAAGATGCAGAAGTCTTAGAACTTCTTGCTTTTTGGAAACCGGAACAGCAGTCTGTCTAGCGTTTTCGCATCTGGCGTCCGGCTTGCTTCAATTCTAAATACCGCAATACAACTATTATAATATAATTTTGCAAGTAATTTTCAAATAAGGAGGAGTTTCATGTCATTACAACTGATCTTAGGCAGTTCTGGTTCAGGAAAATCCAGATATTTATATGAAAAACTAATTCAAGAATCGATCGCACACCCAAAGGAAAATTTTATTTTAATTGTTCCAGAGCAGTTTTCTATGCAGACACAAAAGGACATTGTTGCACTTCATCCCAAACATGGTGTAATGAATATTGATATTGTAAGTTTCGGGCGGCTTTCGTATCGTGTTTTTTCGGAAGTGGGTGCTATGCAGCTTCCTGTATTGGATGATACCGGTAAAAACCTGCTGCTTCGAAAAGTATTGGAAAATAAAAAAGAGGAATTAAAACTCTATGGTAATAAAAGGCATACTCCCGGAATGGTCAGTGAGATAAAATCGGTGGTATCGGAGTTTTATCAATATGGGATTCGGCAGGAGGAGCAGGAAAAGATGCTTTCCTGTGCGAAAAAAAAGCCTATGCTTCATGCAAAACTAAGCGATATTCAGGTGATTATTCAGGAGTTTGAACGTTTTATGGCGGAGCATTATATTACAAAAGAAGAGCAGTTAGATGTGCTTTGCCGTGTGATTAATGAATCTAAAAAGGTAAAAGAAAGCAGTATCTGGATGGACGGTTTTACTGGTTTTACACCAATTCAGTATCAGCTTATTGGACTTTTGCTGACGCTATCTCCGAAAGTGACTTTAACGGTTACGATTGATGCACGGGAAAATCCTTATCATATCGGGGGAGAGCAGGAATTGTTTCATATGAGTAAGGAGATGATTTCTCATATGGTGCATTTGACAGAGGAGAGGCAGGTAAAAAAGGAAAAGGATATTGTATTAAGCGGAGAAGAGCATCATCGTTTTGAACAGGCAGAGCCGCTTTTTTGGCTGGAGAGAAATTTGTTTCGGTATCCTTATACACCTTATACAAAAAAACAGGATGTAATTTCGATCCATGTAGCAGGAAATCCGGCAAAAGAGGCGGCTTCTGTGGCAAGGGAAATTGTAAGTCTGGTGCGGGAAAAGGGATACCGCTATCGGGATATTGCGATTATTGCAGGAGATTTGGAACTCTATCGGGATGGACTAGAGGAAGCATTGTCAGAAAACCAGCTTCCTTATTTTGTAGATCAGAAAAAAGGATTGATGGGAAATCCTTGTGTAGAATTTATCCGCAGTACTTTGGAAATGATAGCCGATAATTTTTCTTATGAAAGTGTCTTTCGTTATTTAAAAAGCAATATGACTTCGATTGCACGGGAAGATGTGGATTTATTGGAGAATTATTGTCTTGCTATGGGGATTCGGGGGCAGCGGCAGTGGGAAAAACTTTGGGTACGCAGTATGAAAAAGGATGAACCGCTGGAATTAGAGAAGATGAACCAGCTTCGGGAAGCAGTATTAGCACCGATTCAGAATTTAGCAAGCACTTGGAAGCGGAAAAAAGGTACTGTGCAGGAGAAGATGGAGGCACTTTATCGTTTTTTACAGGAGATTCAACTGCAGGAGAAAATGGAAGCATATGAAAAGAGTTTCCGGGAGCAGGGAAATTTGGCAAAAGAAAAAGAATATAAACAGGTTTATCCATTAGTAATGGAATTATTTGATAAGGTAGTGGGGCTGTTAGGAGAAGAACAGATTTCGGCACAGGAGTTAAACGGGATATTGGATGCCGGGTTTGAAGAGTTAAAAGTAGGTTTAATTCCGCCTTCGATCGATCAAATTTTAATTGGTGATATGGAGAGAACACGTTTAAATGGAATTCGTGCTTTGTTTTTCTTGGGATTAAATGACGGAATTATTCCAAAAAATAATGGAAAGGGTGGACTTCTTTCGCAGATGGAGCGGCAATTTCTAAAAGAAGAACAAATCACGCTTTCTCCTACACAAAAAGAAAATGCTTATATTCAGAAATTCTATTTGTATTTGAATTTAACCAAGCCTTCTGAGCGGCTGTATTTAAGCTATAGTCGAAATACACAGGAGGGAGAAGCGATTCGTCCCTCTTATTTGGTCTATACAATGGAAAAATTATTTCCAGAACTGGTTCAGGTTGATGAAGATCAGATAGAAGATTCTATTCGGCAGATTACGACACCGGAAGGAACGCTGCACTATTGGATTTCAAAGCTGTTGGAATTTGGACAAAATCCGGTATTGGATACTGCTGATCCGGTATTTTTGGAATTAACCTCTTGGTATCTTGGACAGAGTGACTGGAAAGAAAAGACAGAACGATTGTTTGAGGCAATTTCTTATCACAATGAGGAAAGCGGAATTGGAAAGCTGGCTGCTGCTGCCCTTTATGGTCCGCAGCCAATCAATAGTGTAACTCGTTTAGAACGCTATGCTGCCTGTGCATTTGCACATTTTTTAACTTATGGACTGCGGCTTGCAAAAAGGCAGGAATTTGAAATGGCAGCGGTAGATATGGGAAATTTATTTCATAATACGATTGAGCGGTATTCGAATAAAGTAAAAGAAAATGGGCTGAAATGGAGTGCCGTGACATCAGAGGAACAGGAAAAGATGGTAAAAGAGTGTGTAGAAGAGGCTTCTGCAGACTATAAAAATCATGTGCTGCAAAGTACGGCAAGAAATGCCTATTTTATTGATCGCTTGGAGCGGATTGTCAATCGAACCGTCTGGGCATTGAAAAAACAGTTACAAAAAGGAAAGTTTGAACCTGTAAACTATGAAGTAACTTTTTCGGTAGCAGATGAATTAAATGCATTGACCATACCGATTTCTGATCAAGAGAAGATGAGGCTGGTTGGGCGATTGGATCGAATGGATCGCTATGAGGATGATGAACAGATTTATATTAAGGTAATTGACTATAAATCGGGTGTGACGCAGTTTGATCTGTCATCGGTTTACTATGGTCTTCAGATTCAACTGGTAGTTTATATGGAGGCTGTTATGGAAACGGAACGGCGTAAGCGTGTAGAAAAAACAGTCATTCCGGCAGGAATTTTTTATTATAATATTCAAGATCCTGTAATTGAAGAAACCGATGAAATGGGAGAGGAACAGGTAGAAAAGGAACTGCTTTCTAGGTTAAGGATGAATGGATTGGTCAACAGTGCTTCTGAGGTAATTGCACTTTTAGATTCTTCTATGGACAAACGGTCGGATGTGATTCCGATTAGTTATAATAAAGATGGAAGCTTAACGAAAAATTCTTCTGCGGTCAATACCAGACAGTTTGATGCAGTCAGTACTTATGTCAGAAATATGATACGAAGGATGGGAGTGGAGATCTTAAATGGAAATACACAGATTGCACCTTATCGAAAGGGGAGCGAAACAGGGTGTGATTACTGTGAATTTCGGGAGGTCTGTGGATTTGATGAAAAGAGTGCCGGTTATGAATATCGAAAACTGCAGGAGATGGACAGTGTGGAACTGCTGCAGCGAATGGAAACAGAGATGACAGAGATGGACGGCAAAGAAAAAATGGAAGAAATGAAAGAAATAGAATGGAAAAAGACGGAACTAGAAGAAGGAACTAGACAAGAAAAAGGGGAGAAGGAAGAGGAGGAAAAAGAATGGGAGTAAATTGGACAAGGGAGCAGGAACAGGTCATTTATTTAAGGAATCGGGCAATTTTGGTTTCGGCAGCAGCGGGCTCAGGAAAGACCGCTGTTCTAGTGGAACGAATTATTCAGATGATTACAGACAGAGAACATCCAGTAGATATTGATCGGCTTTTAATTGTAACGTTTACCAATGCGGCGGCGGCAGAGATGCGTGAACGAATTACTTCTGCGATTGAACAGGCATTGGAGGAATCACCGGAAGATGTTCATCTGCAAAGACAGCAGACTTTGGTTCATACGGCACAGATTACAACGATTGACAGTTTTTGTCTGAGTGTGATTCGAGATCATTTTGATATGTTGGATTTAGATCCGGCTTTTCGAATTGGGGATGAGGGAGAGAGAAAACTGTTAAAATCTGATGTTGTGTCGGGGCTTTTAGAGGATTATTACAGCGAAGCCGATCCGGAATTTTTTCACTTTGTAGAGAGTTATTCGACCGGAAAAAATGACAGCGGATTAGAGGAATTGATTTTGCGGCTGTATGAATTTGCTATGAGTTATCCCGATCCGGAAGAGTGGCTGAAAGGGTGTTTAAATGAATATCCGACAGAACCAAAAGAGCCGATAGATATAGAAGAAGCAAAAAATAATAGAAAAGAAAAAGAAGATTTAGAACAGACAAAATCGGTACGGTTTTTAATGGAATATCTAAAAAGATTGACAACCGACTGCTGCAGGCAGCTTAATTTTGCACAGCATATCTGTAATCAGGACGGCGGACCGTATATGTATCTTCCTGCATTGACTTCTGATTTATCCTATTTGGAAAATTTAGCAAAGTGTGATTCCTATAAAAGTTTTGGAAAGGCATTAAAAGAAGTTAGCTTTATTCGGCTTTCTTCGAAAAAAGATCCTTCTGTTGATGTGGATTTAAAAACCAGAGTAAAAGAGATTCGGGATCGGATTAAGGACGAGATGAGGGGAATTACAAAGCAGTTTTATTTTCAGTCGTTAGAGAAAATGTTGGAAAATATGGAAAAAGTCAGTAAGACAATGGCAGTTATGGTGCGGCTGACATTAGACTTTCATACCCGGTATCAGGAGAAAAAACGGGAGAGAAATTTAATGGATTTTTCGGATGTAGAGCATCTGGCACTAAATATTCTTACAGAACGAACCGATCAGGGAAGAGTTCCTTCTTTGATAGCAAATGAGTATCGGGAACAGTTTGCAGAGATTATGATTGACGAATACCAAGACAGCAATTTGGTTCAGGAAGCGATTTTATTTAGTGTTTCCCGCTATTGGGAAGATGTTCCAAATGTCTTTATGGTAGGGGATGTCAAGCAGAGTATTTATAAATTTCGTCTGGCAAGACCGGAATTGTTTATGGAAAAATATCAGACTTATACAACAGAGGAAAGCAGCTATCAAAAAATTGATTTGCATAAAAATTTTCGCAGCCGCCCGGAGGTGCTGCAGAGTGTAAATGATATTTTTTATCGGATTATGAGAAAAGAGTTAGGGGGCGTATGCTATGATGATGCAGCGGCATTATATCCCGGGGCTGTATTTCCAGATGGCGGATCGGAACAAAAAAGCTATAAAACGGAACTGCTTTTAATTGATAAAACACAGGAGGAAACTTCCGATTTGGTTGCAGCAGAGATGACGGCATTGGTAATGGAGGCAAAGGTAATTGCAGCACAGATTCGGGCATTGACCAATTTAGAAACAGGGCTTTTGGTTTTGGATAAAAAGACAGGTAAGTATCGAATTGCACAGTATCGGGATATTGTGGTTCTTTTGCGTACAGTTGCCGGATGGGGCGAAACGATTGTAACCATTTGTATGGAAGAAGGGATTCCGGCTCATACACAGTCCCAGACGGGATATTTTACGGCTTTGGAAGTACAGACGGTATTAAACTTGCTGAGAATTATTGACAATCCCAGACAGGATATTCCATTGGTCGGGGTATTACATTCGCCGATAGGGCATTTTAGCAGTTTAGAATTGGCAAAGATTCGTTCGGCACATCCAGAGGGAGATTTTTACGAAGCGTTGTTGTGCCTAACTGGAGAAAGTGAACTGGATAAAAAAGTACAGGCATTTTTAGAACAATTAGAGTATTTTCGGGATCAGGCTGCCTGTACACCGATTCATGAATTAATCCGTTTGGTATTAAAAGTAACTGGATATGGAGATTATGCCGCTTCCATGCCTGCCGGAACAAAGCGCAAGATGAATTTGGAGATGCTGTTGGAAAAGGCGATTGCATTTGAAGCTACCAGTTATCGAGGTGTATTTCATTTTATCCGTTATATTGAAAAATTAAATCAGTATGAAGTGGATTTTGGGGAGGCATCGATTGTAAGTGAGCAGGACAATACGGTACGGATTATGAGTATCCATAAAAGCAAGGGCTTGGAATTTCCGATTGTTATTGTAGCGGGGATGGGAAAAAAGGTGAATCAAATGGATGCTATGCAAAAGGCGGTGATTCACCCAGATCTAGGAGTAGGATTGGATTTTGTCAACTATGAACGAAGAACAAAAGCCCCTGTGTTGATTAAGCGGATTATCCAAAAAAGTATTCGTTTAGAAAACCTTGGAGAAGAACTGCGGATTTTATATGTAGCACTGACTCGGGCAAAGGAAAAACTGATTTTAACCGGTGTAACAGATAAGTTAAAAGAGCGCTATGAAAAGTGGCGGAGAGAAACTATCGGCGGTGTGCCTTTGTCCTATGCCTCTTTGGCAAAGGCTGAATCTTATTTAGACTGGATTGTTCCGGCAGCGGCAGAGGCAAGCTGTGATATCGTATTTTATACGCCAAAAGGAGTAATGGAAGGAGAAATTTTGCGGCAAAAAGAGGCAGCTAATCTGCTGGATTATCAGAAACAGATGGATTTTTCTCAATGTTTTGATTTGGAGTTAAAAGAAAAAATTCAAAAGCGATTTTCTTATTGTTATCCTTATCAGGAAGAGTCTGTACTCTATGCCAAAACTTCCGTGTCGGAATTAAAAAGGAGAAGTCAAATAGAAAACCAGATAGAAAGTGAAATAAAAGAGGAGGAAGAGGCAGTTTCGCTTATCGAGCAGGAGGAAGCTGTCCTTCCGAAATTTGTACAGGAAAAACAAAAAGGAGTCGGCGGTACAACACGAGGAACGGCGTATCATACATTTTTGGAAAATATGAATCTGGCAGAATTTGATGAGATGCAGCCGGAAGAGATTTATAAGCGGATTGGACAGATAAAAAAAGAATTGATTATACAAAAAAAGCTGTCAAAAGAAGATGCAAAACTAATCTGGAATCAAAGAATTTTTCATTTTCTTACTTCTCAGACAGCGAAAAGGATGCGCATGGCAGAAAAAGAGGATCGAATCAGCCGAGAAACACAATTTGTGGTAGGGATTCCTGCAAAGGAACTTTATCAGGATTCGGAAAGCGAAGAACGGATTCTTTTACAGGGAGTAATTGATGTTTATTTTGAAGAGGATGGAAAGTTGATTTTATTGGATTATAAGACGGATTCTGTACTAGAAGGGCAGGAGGAGTTGCTAATACTTCGCTATAAAAAGCAGTTTGAACTCTATAAGATGGCATTAGAGCAGATGACAGGAAAAACGGTTGGAGAGATGATTCTTTATTCATTTGGACTGGGAAAGGAACTTTGGATCGAATGAGAGCCGGATGCAGGACGCCAGACTCGAAAATCGTGGGCAGCCTGCTGTTCCGGTTTCCAAAAAGCAAGAAGTTCTAAGAACTTCTAACTTTTTTCCAAAGTCACTGCAGTCTGCCCACGATTTTCGAATCTGGCTGTTTCTTGACGCCGGAACAAAAAAAGAATTGTGTTTATTCAAGTATGCAAGATTTGCGAAAGATTTGTTTTGTAAGAAAACATCGTTTTTACCGTGATCCAGTCAACAGCGAGAGGCGGTTTGTTCCTGTCCTTTGCCTGCGACTTCGGAGAACGGTTAGAAAGTCTTGGGCTTCTGTG